>JAGPEO010000091.1 GCA_018056925.1 Phycisphaerae bacterium | reverse complement strand
CCACACCCGGCCGCGGAAACCCGCACTGCTTGATGCTGCGGCCTCAAGCAGTGGCACACACGCTTGATCAGACCCGCGCGCCGCACATCGCACAGCGCTATTTAGCCCAGGTCGGCGGCTTTGCCAACGTTCACCGCCTTCGCACTTCGGTCGATCTTGCGCAGCAAGCCCGCCAGCACGCGTTTCGGCCCGATCTCCCAGAATTCCTGGCAGCCGTCCGCGATCAGCCGCTGCACGCATTCCTGCCAGCGCACCGGGTTGACCACCTGGCGATACAGCCAGTCGCGAATTTCGTCCGGACCGGCGTGATAATCGGCGTTGACGTTAGAGATGACGCGCAGCCGCGGCGCGACGAACTCCGTCGCCCGCAGCGCCTCCCGCAACTCCTCCGCCGCCGGCCGCATCAGCTCACTATGGAACGCCCCGGCCACGTCGAGCGGAATCGCGCGCCCGCCGGTTTCCTCCGCCGCACGGACCGCGGCCGCGCAGGCCGCCTTGTCGCCGGAGATCACGATCTGTCCGGGGCAGTTGAAATTGGCCGGACCGACGCGGCCGGACTCGGCCACCCGCTCGCAAACGGCCAGTACCTGTTCCTCGGTCAGCCCCATGATCGAAACCATGCCGCCGGGGCTGCTCTGAGCCGCCTGCTGCATGAGCTGCCCGCGCCGCTGCACCAGGCGCAGCGCGGCGTCAAACGGCACGCTGCCGGCCAGGTGCAGCGCCGTGTATTCGCCCAGGCTCAGCCCGCCCATCGCCGCGAACTGGTCCGGGCGAATCTTCTTGCGGTCCAGGGCCGCTCGGTACAGCGCGACACTGGTCGTGAAAATCGCCGGCTGCTGAATGTCGGTCGCGTTCAGACGCTCCGCCGGCCCCTCGAAGCAAAGCTGCGAAAGCCCGAACCCAAGTATCTCGTCGGCCTGGGCGAAAGTGTCGGCCGCGACGGCGCAAACCTCCGCCGCGTCTTTGCCCATGCCTACTTCTTGCGCCCCTTGTCCGGGGAAGATGGCTGCGCTCGCCGTCATCTTACATCCTCAGCAGAATCGAACCCCACGTCAGGCCGGCCCCGAATGCGACCAGCATCACCACGTCGCCCGGCTTGATACGTCCCGCCATTCGCGCTTCGTGCAAGGCAATGCCGACCGAGGCGGCCGAGGTGTTGCCGTAACGGTCAATGTTGACCAGCACGCGCTCTGGCGCCACGCCGGCCTTGTGGCAGGCCAATTCAATGATCCGCAGGTTGGATTGATGCGGAATAATCAGCGCCACATCCTCAACGCGCAGGCCTGCATCCGCCGCGGTTTCGTGGATGATGTCGCACATCTGCGTCACCGCGAACTTGTATATCTCTCGGCCGCGCATGCGCATGTAGTGCATGCGTTCCGCCAGGGTCTGGGGGCTGGCCGGATACTTGGCCCCGCCGGCCGGAACGTTGATGAGCATAGCCCGCGTGCCGTCGGCGCCCTGGCGCATGGCCAGGATGCGGCGCTGCGGCGCGGTGGACGGGCGGAGGATGACCGCCCCGGCGCCGTCGCCGAAGAGGACGGCGGTGCCGCGGTCTTCCTGGTCAGTGATGCGCGTGAGCGTTTCAGCGCCGACCACCAGGACATTGCGCGCCGTGCCGGTCGCGATGTACTGCGCCGCTACGATGAAGGACCAGACCATGCCGCTGCAAGCCGCGGCCAGGTCGAATGCCGGGATCCAGCGGCAGCCCAGCTCCGCCTGCAAAAGGCTGGCGGTCGAAGGCAACGTGTGGTCCGGCGTGATCGTCCCGCAGACGATCAAGTCCAGCTCGGTGGGGCTCATTTGGGCCTGCGCCAGGGCCGTGCGCCCCGCGGCGGCGGCAAACGTCAGCGTGCTTTCGTCGGGCGCGGCGAAACGGCGCTCGCGGATCCCGGTCCGCTGAACGATCCACTCGTCGCTCGTATCGATGCGGCTGGCGAATTCCGCGTTCGTGACGATACGCTCGGGAACGCTGAACCCCGTGCCGGCAACCTCCACCTCCCAATCCACTTTCATTTGGCACCCTGTGGCCGCGGCTGTACGAACTGGGACGCAATCATGGCGGGAAGCCCCACCTTAACCTGCTCCTGGGCCACGCGGATGGCGTTGGCAATGGCCCGCTGGTCGCTGCGGCCGTGGCAGATGATGGCGACGCCATTGAGGCCCAGCAGGGGGGCGCCGCCATACTCGGTGAAGTCGTGCCGCCGCCAGATGCGATCGACGATGGGCTGGAAATTGCGGGCCAGCTCGGCGCTTTCCTGCTCGATTTCGTGAATGATCGTTTGGAACAGCCCTTCGGCCAGCCCCTCGGTCAGCTTCAGCACCACGTTGCCCACGAATCCGTCGCAGATGAAGACGTCGCAATGACCGCTGAATATGTCGCGGCCTTCCATGTTGCCGACGAAGTTCAGCAGCGGATCCTGCTTGATCAGCATGCGGGCTTCTTTCACCAAGTGGTTGCCCTTCACCTCTTCTTCGCCGATGGAAACCAACCCGACCCGCGGCTGCGCAATGTGCAGCAACTCGCGTGCATAGCAGGTGCACATGCGCGCGTATTCGTGAAGATGGTGCGGCTTCGGGGCGACGTTCGCGCCGACGTCACAGATCAGCACCGGGCCGTAAAACGTGGGCATGACCACGGCAATCCCCGGCCGCGAAACGCCCTCCACGGGGCCCAATTTGAGCTGGCAAGCGGCTGCGAAAGCGCCGGTGTTGCCCGCGGAGATGAGCGCATCCACCTCGCCGTGGGCCCCGGCGACCGCCATGCGCACGATTGAAGAATCACGCTTCTGGCGCAGCGCCTCGACCGGCGTGTCGTGCATGCCGATCGTCTCAGCGCAGTAGACAAACTCGACGCGCGGGTCGCTCAGCTCGAGGGCCCGGCATTCCTGCTCCAGCGGCTCGCGTAGGCCAAACAGAACGAGCTGGTCATCCGCTCCTAGCCGCTCCAGCCCGCGAATCGCGCCCCGGATGATCTCCCGCGGCGCGTGGTCGCCCCCCATGGCGTCCAGCGCGATCCGCATGGTCTTTATGACTCCTCTTTCTCGAGCTTGACGGAGGTATGAGCGTTGACGTATCCGCAATTGGGGCACGCCAGGTGCGGCCGCCGCGCCTGCCCACACTGTCGGCAGGCCACCAACTGAACCGCACGCAACGCGTGGTGTGAACGGCGAGTGCGTTTGCGCATCTTTGATTTCTTCGTTACCGGAAGCATTGCTACTCCTGCGGAAGCCGGATAACCACCCCGGCCGGCAAATGCCGGCTGTGCACGGCCCTGGATCAAGCCACAATTCGGATGACAGTACGCAGAACGCCCGCGCGTGTCAAGGTAGCAGGGTCGGCGGATTGAGGGATCTCGGCGGTTTAGGGACCAGGATTCGAGGGATCAACGGATCGGGGGATCGAGGGATCGAGAGTCGGCCGGCCTATTCCTTGTCTGGCTCCTGACCGGGCTTCCGGGCCTTTGCTGGCAACGGCGTCTGGCGCGGCTTGGTCAGACCGAACTCGCCCACCGGAGCGACCCGCCGGTAACCGAGGTACAGCACTACCTCGAGAATCTCGGTCCAACTCGGGAACGGCCGGTTATTGACGCGCTTGTATTCGTCGATGGCCTGGATGAAGTCGGACTGCTCCTCGTTCATGCACCCTTCTTCAGCCGCCCGGCGGTAGTCCGTGCGGCGGCGCCCCGGACCGCGGCGCCGGTCAAATTTGGACCGCCGCTCGCCCGAACGCCGTTCACAGAGGGCTGCTTGTTCCGGCTGCGACGGTTCGCAGCCCGAATAGTCCGCTTCTTCAGGATGAGTCTGCATATTCACATTATCGGCGCCGCTGCCGCCGACCCTGAGCGCAGCGCGCCCGCCCGGCCGCAGCTCGCGTTGACCGCCGCGCGCACCCCCCAAATCGCTTCCAGCGTCGCGTGGCCTCCCTGGCCACGCGACGCTGGCGTGATTGCGACAACTCTGTGCTAAGCTCGTAACGGTCAATTGCCTGGCCGCGACTGCCCAGCAGTCACAGCCGGCCCGATTTGCACCTGAATTGAAGCGGAGGTCCTAATCCTCGTCTTCGTCCTCGAAGTCGTCGAGGTCTTCGTCTTCCTCGTCCTCGTCTTCAAAGTCGTCGTCGAAGAACTCTTCTTCGTCTTCTTCCTCGTCCTCCTCGTCCTCGAGCTCGAAGAAGTCTTCGTCCTCCGGCTCATCTTCCTGGCTACCGCGGCGGCGCCCATCGGCCATCAGGCCTAGCGCGCCGGCGCTGTCGAACTCGATATGCTCCGTTGTTTCCACTGGCTCCTGGTCGGTTTCTAGCTCGAACAGAAGGTCCGTCCCGTATTCGGCGGGAACCGTAACGTCCGGTTCCACCTCGGGGGCGTGCAACGGCCGCATCTCCAATAACTGGAACATACGTGCGCTCCTTCCGATGATTTCCAGGCTCAACGCGCGGCTTAATACTTCCGGTCGGGAGATTCGTCAAGCGACTTTTTCGGAATCTCGCAGCAAGCTAATCAGCCGCGGCAATTAGCATAGGCGCCGCCAATTAGCTATACTGACAGAACCGGTTTCGTAAAGGGTCGGTCGATGGGCGTGTTCGATAAATTCGCGAAGAGATATCAGCGAAAACAGGAGGAAAAAAAGCTGCGCGACGCGGCGGTCGTGTCGGACGACGATGTTCCGATTCCCGACATGCCCGTCGAGCAGGCTAAGGCCGAACACGTTATAGGACGAAACGACCCTTGCCCCTGCGGCTCGGGAAAAAAATACAAAAAATGCTGCTTCCTGAAAGACGGCAAGAAGGCATGAACGGCTCGTCAGAACGCTCCTCGGTGGCCTCTTCACCGTCTTCGCCTGCTTCCTCCGCGGCCCCGGCTGACGCCCCCTGGTACAGCGCCGGCATCGCGTTCTCTTGCGCTCAATGTGGGAACTGCTGTAGCGGAGCCCCTGGCTACGTTTGGGTAACGCTTCAAGAAGCCGGTCAGATCGCGGACGTCTTGGGTCTTCAGCTCTCCGACTTCACCCGCCGGTACACGCGGCGCGTCGGAAGCCGCCTAAGCCTGATTGAACTCAAGGGCGGTGATTGCGTTTTCCTAGTGCGCACGCCGGACGGCCTTACAAACTGTAAAATCCATGCCGTCCGCCCCGTCCAATGCCGAACCTGGCCGTTCTGGCAATCCAATCTGAGTTCGCCCAAAGCTTGGGAACGCGCAGGCCGTGGCTGCCCGGGCATGAATCACGGCCGGATTCATCCGCTGCCCACTATCCGGACCTGCCTTAGCGCAAACGCTGATCTGCCGCTCTGAGAACGCTCGTTCCATCACGCGCCGTACCTTCCCACCTTCCCACCTTCCCACCTTCCCACGTTCCCACGTTCCCACGTTCCCACTTTCCCACGCGTCCGATCGTGTGAAAGTGGGAACGTGTGCATGTGGGAATGTGCAGGGCAGGGGCGTGTCTCGAAAGTCGAGCTACGCGCGCGCCAGCTCTGCCAGAACCGCCTTCAGGTATTGGTACGACTTCTGTACCGAGGCCGGATAAGTCCGCTCGTCCGGGCTGTGCGCGCCGTGGATCTTCGCGCCGAAAGAGACCATGTCCAGGTCGCCGCCCATTTGTCTGCCGATGATCCCGCATTCCAGGCCGGCATGAATGGCGGCCACGTTCGGCTCCGACTGGAACAGCTCGCGGTAAACGCGCTGGCAAATGCCCAGCAGCGGCGATTCGGGATTCGGATTCCAGCCGGGGTAGCTGTTGCCGCTCTCGACCGTCGCTCGGGCGAGGTTGCCGACGGCTGCGATCTGGGACCAGGTGGTCTGCACGCGGCCTTCCATCGAGCTGCGGCTGAGGCAGCCGACGACGATGCGCATGCGGTTGCGCTCGGGCTGAGGCTCGCTGACGATGGTGGCGACGTTATTCGAAGTCTGAACCAGGCCCTTGAGCTTCTGATGCATCTCGAGCACGCCATGCGGCAAGGCTTCCAGCGCCCAAAGCAGACGCTGCGTGTCGATAACCGTGAGCGAGGCGGGAACGGCGCCGCGGTCGACGGGCTCGACGGCGATGTTGAGGTTCGGTTCGGCGGATTCACGCCGGACGGCTTCTTGGACTCTGACCGCCGCTGCTTTCAAGGCGGATAGCGTACGCTTTGAGGCGACGATCACGGCGTTCGCTTCGCGCGGAATGGCGTTGCGCTTGCTGCCGCCGGTGATTGACGCAATCTGCACGCGTTTTACGTCGGGGTCTAGCAGGGTGCGGACGAGGATCTTGTTGGCGTTGCCTCGGTTCTCATGGATGTCGCCGCCGGAATGCCCGCCACGCAGGCCGCTGACGGTGAGGCGCGCCAGTTCGAGGCGTCCCGACACGGGCCGCGTGGGAAACTCCCAACTCAGGGTGATGTCGCCGCCGCCGGCGCAACCGATGTAGATGACCGTATCCTCGTCGGAGTCGAGATTAAGCAAGCGCTTGCCGCGGAAGAAGTCGGGCTGAAGCGCGGCCGCCCCGGTCATGCCCTGTTCCTCGTCGACTGTACAGAGGATTTCGAGCGGGCCGTGGACCACGTCGGGCGAGGTTGCGGCGGCTAGCGCCAGGGCGACGCCGATGCCGTTATCTGCGCCGAGCGTGGTGCCATCGGCGCGGACGATTTCTTCGCCGGTGGCCGGATCGCGGTCGAGAATCAGGCGGATCGGATCGCGGTCGAAGTCGTGGGCGGTGCCGGCGTTCTTTTCGCAGACCATGTCGAGGTGCCCTTGGAGCACTGTGATTGGCGCGTTTTCGTGGCCCGGGGTGGCGGGCACTTCGATCAGCAAATTGCCGGCGGAGTCCTCGCGGACGTTAAAGCCGCGTTCCTGGGCCAGGCGGCGGACGTGCTCGCGGATGCGCTCTTCGTGCTTGGAGGCGCGCGGGACGGCGGCGATGCCGCTGAAATACTGCCAAACGGCCTGCGGTTCGAGGCTTGCCACGGCGGAGCTGGTGTCGTTAGTCATGTTCATTTCCTCATCCGGGTCCAACGAAAGAGGGCATATTAACCCAACCGGCGCGCAGCGTCATGGGCGGCAGAAGGTAGAAGGCAAGTGCAGAGCCGGCCGCGGCACGGGTGCGGCGCGCCGCCCGCCGGCGGATTATCGAACCGAATGCCGGCATGGACTTTAAACGCCCCTTACGCTACCATCCCGCGAAACGATGCGGTCTGCATGCCGGCCCGACACGGATTTGCAATGTCCTTGGCGTGGGTAATCACCGAGGTCCTTACACACAACTGGGCCCTGGTGGCCATTGTCTCGACGATTATTACCCTAATTGTTGTCCCCCTCCTGATTGTGCTGAAATATGTCCGCATTTCGCTCAATATCATGCGGACTACCAAGCCCCCGTTGGCGCGCAACCCGCTCGATTTTGAGCGACTGACCGGCGAACCGGTCAGCTTCCCCGCCTACGACGGCATGCCGCTGGCCGGGATGATCCTGCGCGGCAAGGCGGCCGGGCCGCGCCGGGGAATGATCATCTTCGCCCACGAGTTCTGCTCGGACATGTTTTCCTGCGCGCGTTATTGCAGCCCGCTGCTGGCCCTGGGCTACGACGTGTTCACGTTCGATTTCCGCGGCCACGGGCGGTCCGCTTGCGAGCCCGATTACACGCCGCGCCAATGGGTCACGGATCGCGAATTGAACGACATGCGTGGCGCCGTTGCATTCATCCAGAACTGGCTTGAGGAACGCGGCCTGCCCAGGGAGGTGGGCATTTTCGGCATCTCGCGCGGTGCGTGCGCCGCCATCCTGGCGTCAGTCGAGAACCCGGAGATTCGCGCCATCGTGGCCGACGGCGCGTTCAGCACCGACACGACCATCGAATATTTCATGAAGCGCTGGGCGTACATTTTCGCACGCGTGCGCATTGTGTATGAGAACCACCCGCCCGTGTTTTGGCGTTTTCTGCGCTGGGCCATGATGCACTTTGCGGCCCGCGAGTTTAAATGCCGCTTTCCCTCAGTCCGTAAGGCCATCCAGCGCATGACGCCGCGCCCAATCCTTTTCATTCACGGCGAGAAAGACTCGTATTTGCCCGTCGAATACGCCAGTCGTCGCCTCTACGCACTGGCCGGTCAACCGAAATACCTGTGGGTCGCGCCGGGTTCGCGCCACAACCAGGCCGCCGTCCGGCACGCCGAGTTCTATGCCTGGCTGACGACTTCTTTCTTTGACCGCTACCTGGCCCGCATTCCGCAGGCTTGGCAGGTCGCCGACGCGCCCCCAATCGAAGCCACCGAAGCCGGCGCTGTCGAGCATGACCTGGCCGTCGACGGAACCCGCTCGCCAAGTTGAACGGGGCCAGCGAATGCCCACGTTAATCGAGCGAATAGCCTGCAAGCTCGCCCACCTGCACGCCGGGCGAGTGTATCGCCAATTTCTAAGAGCGGTCGACAATACGCCGCATGAGCAAGCCCGTGCCTTGCGCCGCGCTCTACGGGTAATCGACGGCAGCGACTTCGCACGCCGCTATCAACTGACGCCGGACACCGCGGCCGCCGACCTGCGCCGTATGGTTCCATTGTGCGGCTACGAGGCCCTCCGCCCGTACATCGAACGCGTTTGGGCCGGCGAGGTTCGCGCGCTCTTCCGGGCCCGTTCACCAATTCTCATGTTCGCCACCAGCAGCGGCACGACCGCCAAGGCCAAGCTCATACCTGTAACCAGGGAATTCGTACGCGACTATCGCCGCGGTTGGAACGTCTTCGGCCTGAAGATGCTGACAGATCATGCGGCCGCAGTCCTGCGACCCATCCTCCAAGTTACCAGCCGCTACGACGGCCGGCGCAGCCCCGTAGGCATTCCGTGCGGCGCGATCACGGGGTTGCTGGCGAAGATGCAGAAGCGAATCGTCCGCCGGTTCTACGTCGGTCCGCCGGAGGTGGCGAACATACCTGACGCACTGGCGCGCTATTACACCTTGATGCGCCTGGGAATTGCCCGCGACGTCAGCTTTGCGATCACTGCCAATCCGGCCACTCTCATACAGATGGCGCGGACTGCCGCGCAGGAAAGCGAGGAGCTCATCAGAGACGTCGCCGACGGGAGCCTGTCACGCCGGCTCGTGCCCGATAAGGCCCTCCGCGATCGTCTTGCGGCCGGCCTGAAACCCGACCGCTCCAGGGCCGCGGAACTCGAGCGCTTGCGCGCCGCTTACGACACACTCCGGCCGCGCGACTACTGGAAGCTAAGTTTCCTTGCATGCTGGACTGGCGGCAGCCTGGAGCATTACCTGGACACGCTCAGAAGCTGGTACGGGGACATCCCGATCCGCGACATCGGGCTGCTGGCCAGTGAGGGCCGTGTTACCATTCCGTTTGAGGACGGCGTTCCAGCGGGCGCGCTCGACGTGACCGCCGCGTTCTTCGAGTTCATCCCAATCGAATGCTGTGACCAAGAACAGCCGCAGACGCTTCTCGCGAGCGAGCTTGAGACAGGCCAGGATTACGCGGTCGTGTTGACCAACACGGCGGGTTTGGTGCGTTACCGGCTGGATGACGTGGTACGCGTCCACGGTTGGCTCGGAAAAGCGCCGGTGCTCGAATTCCTATATCGCGCCGGGCGGGTGGCCTCAGTGGCCGGCGAAAAACTTACCGAGCACCACTGTGCCGCCGCAGTTCGCAACGTCTGCCAAGCCTTCAAGTTGCCCGAACTTGATTTCGTCTTGGCGCCTTGTTGGGGCGACCCACCTTATTACCGGCTGAGCTGCGAGGTTAAGCTCAGCGCGGCGCAAGTCGAGGCGTTGGACCGTGAACTGGGTGTTCAAAACGAGGAGTATGCATCACGACGCGCGTCCATGCGTCTGGGCGCCGTGCAACTGCGTCTCCTCCCGCCCGGCAGCCTGGCGGCAATGGACAATAAAATGATGAAGGCTCGCGGGGCAGTGGCGGAACAGTACAAGCGCGTTTACCTGCTCACTAAGCCAGGGGATGACGACGGCATACTGACGACTATGCGTCACGCGCCGCGCCAGAATGCCGGCGCGTTTCAATCTGCGGTTCCGGCTCGCGGCGGCGCATAAGGGCAACATTCAACAGATCAACACTTTGCCGGCGACGACCAGATAGCGCGGCTGTTCGTTGCGCGTCTGATAACCTTGTGGAAAAGGTGTGTTTTTGCTGTCTTCGCACTCAGACTCCGATAGAAGTCAACATAGTTAAAGTTCAAAACCGCTTTTCCTGGTAATTTGTTAAAGTATCTGCTCCTCTCAGTTCGATAATTACAGCATCCGCGTCCTACTTAAGTTCATAAGGGTGTCTCGCGGGATCGCCGGATTTTCGTCAGCCCTCGCGAGAAGAAAACGAGTAAGGAGAGTGGCGAAGATGCCCGCCAAAACCGCGAAAACGGCCAAAGCCAGGCCCGGCAACAAGGATGTCGCCCGAATCTGGCGCGATTACCAGCGCACACGCTCGACGGAGCATCGCAATCAACTCGTTGAGTACTACATGCCGCTGGTGCACAAATTAGCCGAGATCATCGCCCGCAGGCTCTGGCCTCGAGTCACCGCCGAGGAGCTCGCCAGTGCTGGGTACGATGGCCTGATAGGAGCGGTGACTTCCTTCGATCCGAAGCGCGGCGTCAAATTCGAAACCTTCTGTCGCCAGCGCATTCTCGGCGCCATCCGCGACTGGCAACGCGAAATCGACCCCCTCGGACGCTCCGGCCGAAACTTCGAACGGGCCGTGACGGCTGCCGAGGATCATTTGCAGGCGCGCACTGGCCGCACCCCCAATTCGGACGAGTTGGCGCGCCATATGGGCCTGCCGCTGAGCCGCTTCATCAAAATGAAGAACACGGTTCTAGCCTCACATTGCGTCCCGCTTGAGTCGGGCAGCGATCGCAGTGACGACCCGCGCGCCAGCGCATTGGTCCCGGTCGATCCAGGCCCGAGCCCGGTACACCACACCGAACGCGAGCTGATTCGCGAGCATATCACGCGCGGCCTGAAGGAGCAGGACCGCCTGATTCTGACGCTTTACTACTACGAGAAGCTGACGATGGCCGCCATCGGAACCGTCCTGGGCGTGAGCGAATCGCGCGTCTGCCAGCGCCACGCAGAGATAATGGAGCAATTGCGCGCCCGGTTCGTCGATTCGGCCTGCGACCTGGTGGCTTAAACGGCTCAGGGTCGACCTCCGTAACCGACTTCCCTCATTGAATTTGCGCGGTCGATGGACCTCCGCTAGCAGCGCAGCCCCCAGCGGCAAAGCTTCCTCGTTGATGTCAAACCGCGGGGATGCTGGGGCAACACGTAAATCCCGAAAACGCACGCGACGCCGTCCAGGGCGCCACCCGCGATCATGGCCTCCACACCGCCTCCGTCTTCGTCTGCGGGCTGAAAAATGAGACGGATCGGGTGCGGCAGTCCCGCTTGACAATTTTTAAGCAGGCGGGCCGCCCGAGCAGCATGGCCATGGCGCGTCATGCCCGCAGGGGTGCATTACGCCGGAGTTGCGGGTGGCGAATGGCAGGTGGTAGCCTCCTGGACCGGCGGGGCATCCATGTCGGCACGTAACGCGACGGCCGGTCCGCACCGCCCCGGCAGGTCTGGCAACGAGCCCAAAGGGTGCCGCCGATGCCGCGTCGCGGTTTGAGGCCAACTGCCTGCGATTGGTCCGCCAAGTAGTCTGCGGTGAGCCCGTTCTTAGCCGCTAAGTCTAGGGTTAGCATGGAGATAGCGTCGGCAGCCGCGCAAATCGTCCATGATAAGTTTGGCCAAGCAAATCAGCCCATGCGGCATTCTGAATGCCTCGCGTGCCTCTGTAATCTCCTCGAAGCGACGGGGTGACAGGGCCGTTTACCGTTAACAGGCGGCTTGGGATAATATCAGATTGGACGAGCTTATACAGGGGCGACGCGAGGACCGGCGCGATGTGGATCTTCGGAACGTTTTGCGATGAGTTCTGCGTCGCGACGCGACTCTATCTAAAGCTCGACCTCGCGCCGTCGCGCGAAACCCTGCTGCATTTCTGCGAGCAGATACGGCGTGCCTTTCCCAGCATGACCCGCTTTCGCCGCCGCGCTGACGGGGCGGTCGTCCTGGACGAGGAAGAGCGCGCGCAGAGCGGCCGGCGGTATCTTCGCATCGGCACCAACGCCCTGCGCTTCG
>JAGPEO010000090.1 GCA_018056925.1 Phycisphaerae bacterium | reverse complement strand
GGCTGTTCAGGCTGTGGCCGCTGTTCACCGGCGCCGCCGCCGCGGCCGGAATCGTGCTGGCTGTCTTCGTAATCCTCGCCAGCCCGCGCCCGGTTTCGGCGGAGACCATTTTCAACTCGCTGCGGGCCGTTTTGAGTGGGCCGGTTTCAATCACGCTGGATATCGGTTTTGAGGGCGTGACGCTGAGCGGGCGCATCGTCAAGGATGTGGACGCCAGCGGTGCGAGCCGTAGTTACAGCGAGATTCACGCCGTGCTCAAGTCGGATAACCCGGAATGGTCCGACCTGGAGTCGGTGACGGTTGTCAACGAAGCCGGTGAGCAATCATGGATGTTTAGTCGCGGCTCGGGCGGCGCCACGCCGGAAGAACGCGGACCTGATGGTCGTTACCATGTCACGCCCATCGAACTCTGCTACATTGGCAGGCTCCCGGAGTTCGTTCGAGCCAAAGCACTGCATCTGAACGTGCCCTCAGAGCTGGCGTTTGGGAGAAATGATAGCTTCGTATCCTACGAATTCGATGCGATCGATCAAAGGTACCTTTGCAGCCTGATGGAGCTGACTGAGGACATCGCCGACAGTCAAAATTTGGATGATTTGATTGAGCGAGTGAAAAGTGCCGCCGGCGACGTGCGCGTGGAAGCCGTGGGGCGGGACTGGCGTTTACGGGCAAGTGCTTATCAGCCGAGCGCGCTGTTTCCCGAGCTTGACCTGAGTCTGCCCGACGCCGATCTGGCGAGCATACTGGACCATTTCACGCTCGAGATCGAGGTCATCCGCTCAGTCGCCCCACGGGGCATGTCTATCTATTTGAAGCCTTCGGGCGACGAACCTCTCCGCAAACTTCACATCGCCGTCAACACCCTCGACCTCTTCAAATTGGCGCACGACTTCCCGGTAGCTGAAGAGTTCGCGGAGAAGGTTCGCCCGCTGGCGCGCGAAGTGACGATCGTCCCCGGCTCCCACGGCGGTACCGCCGTTCGTATTAAGGGCTACGATTGGAAACTCAACACTTCTCAACGCGACCGCTTGCGGCAAATCGGTACGGAAATCGTCCGGGGCATCGAACTGCTGATCGACTACGACGGGCAAAGCGGTTCGGTCCGCTGGGCGGAATTTCGGAATCTCACACCGGCCGGTGGCACGATTCGCCTTCAGCCCGGGGCCATACAGTTGGATCCGGCGGTGCTGGACCCGAAGCATTGGATTACCGACGCAACCGAGATTACCGAGATTTACGAATAAGGTGGAGAAACCCCCCAAAACTCGGCTCGCCCAGGCAAACCTCCGCCGGGGTGAGCTTTTTTCCGGAGAGGAGGGGTAACTTCCGGCCCGCGGAGCTAAACTCTTCGTGAGCTTCCGCAAAGAACAGGAGCGACGATGAAGACTGTGCTCGTGCTTGGCCGGTACGGAATGGGTGAAGGCGACCCCGCGCTGGGAGTGAAAATCCTGGGTACGTTTTTGCGCAAGTCGCCTGCGATACGGGAGTTGCAGGCCATCGTGCTTTTCAACGCGGGTGTCAAGCTGGCCATCGAGGGCTCGCCGGTGCTGATCGAGCTGCTGCAACTGCACGAGAACGGGGTGGAAATCCATCCCTGCGGCACGTGTCTGGAGTTCTTCGGGCTCAAGGACAAGGTGCGTGTCGGCGGGGTGTCGAACATGGACACCATCATCAGCGTGCTCAACGCGGCGGAAAAGGTCATCACTCTTTAGTCAACGGGCCCGGCGGCCTGCACGTTTGATCCGCACGTTGGCTGCGATTTCGCAGCAATTGGACCGGGAAAGTCAGGCCTTCAGCCTGCGCGCGGGTCAACCAGCGCCGCCTTTGCATTTGATTATTAAAGCGACACCTGTGTAGTTTCCGGTGTTCACTCTGTTTCCCAGATATAATTAACCGCGGGGCTGGCGGCTGAAGTGCCCGGAGTCTTGTCATGAAAAAGTACCTGGCGGAATTCATCGGCACGTTTACCCTGGTGTTCTTCGGCTGCGGAACGGCTGTCGTGGCCGGCGAGCGCGTGGGTTTCCTCGGCATCGGGCTGGCATTCGGCCTGGCGCTGATCGCAATGGCGTACGGCATCGGCCCCATTTCGGGTTGCCACATTAACCCCGCCGTCAGCCTGGGCGTGTTCACGGCCGGACGAATGAACCGTCGCGATCTAATCGGCTACATCGTTGCGCAGGTGATAGGGGCGTTCGTGGCGGCAATCGTCCTGGCGGCAGTCGCGTCAGGCCGGGCCGGATACAGCATCGGCGAAAATGGCCTGGGGCAGAATGGCTGGGGCCCCGGGATGTTCAACGAATACAACTTCGGCGCGGCGCTTATTTTTGAGCTGGTGGCCTCGTTCCTATTTGTCGTGGTTGTGCTCGGTTCGACGGGGGCGGGTGCGCCGGCGACGCTGGCAGGGCTGGCAATCGGTCTGGCACTGGCGGCCATTCACATTTTCGGAATTCCGATCACCGGCACGTCGGTGAACCCGGCCCGCAGCCTGGGGCCGGCATTGGTCGTCGGCGGGAAGGCCCTGGCTCAGGTATGGCTGTTCCTGGTGATTCCGAGCCTCAGCGGCATCGTCGCCGGCTGGCTGTTCCGAACCGGCATTCTGGAAAGCCGGGCGCCTGCTCCCAGCGCGACCATGGGAACGGCGCGCAAGGCCACCACAGACGAGTAAGCCGGGCTTAAGAACAGACGCGGCCGATTCGGCCGGTATCACCGATTCGGCCGGTATCAAGGATAGATTGAGGCCAGCCGCACGGCCAAGCCCTGCTGCGGCCGCTCTTGATCGCCTGCCGCGACCAGGTGGGCGACCGTTTCGCCGAGCTGTAGCTGCTGGAAGTCTTCAACGAACCAGTTGTTCTCGTCGGCGATGATCTGAACGGCGAACTGCACGTCGGCACTGTCGGCGGTCACATTGCAGGTGCGCATGTGCCAAGCCGTTCCGCGCAGAATCCGCTCGCCGTCAGTCCTGCCGAGCTCGAGCGATGCCGCTCCGCCTGCGTAAGCTTCGATCCCCGGCCAGGCGGTCACGGCGCCTCCAGAGCGGGCGCTTTCAAGCAGGTCCGTGAATTGTTCGTCGGTCAGAACCGCCGCACCCGACGCCAGGCCCAGGCGCTCGGCGTTCTCACGCGCCTCTTGGCTGTCGAGTTTGAAAAACACCAATTCCAGCTTCACCGTCGGCGCGTCCGCGTTCCATTCCCCCGCTGCCAACCCGTCCTGGGCGCGGCACCAGTCGGGCTCCGAAAACCCCGCCGGACTCCGCGGCGACGAAAGTCGATCGGCCTGAGGTGCTGCACAACCGGAAATCGCGACGGCCCCGATAACGAGCAGAATTCCGCGCACGACTCGACCTCCTTCTTTCAAACGAGGCAGGCTCATTGTAACGCCCGTAATCGCGTGCCGCGAGTTGTAGCGTGGCCGGGTGCCGGCCCGGCTGGCGCCGCGGCTTGCCCCCCGACGCGGCCCCTCCTATACTTTTGGCTTCAAACGCGTTTCGGAGTTTGCATGCCGATATACGAGTACACGTGTTCCGGTTGTGGCCGGTTGTTCGAGCAGCTCGTGCAGTCGCGTGAGCAAGAGGCCGAATTGGCCTGCCCGCACTGCGGTAGCCGAAAGCTCGAACGGCAGCTTAGCGTCCCGGCAGCCCCACGCGTTGCGGCCGGGTCGACGCCGCCTCCTCCTTGCGGCGGGTGCAACCAGGCGGGTGGGTCGTGCCCGTACAGATGAGTCACGAAGAGAGCGGACAAACGACGCGGGCAGCCGGTACGGCCAAAACGGTTCAGGCCGGCTTGCTGAGCTGGATTTTGCCTGGTGCGGGGCACTGGATGCTGGGCCACCGAGGCCTGGCGGTGGTCTTCTTTGTGGCCATCAGTTTGCCGTTCTGGGTCGGTTTGGCGATCGGGGGCATCAAGACTTCGGTCAATCCGTGGAGTAACCCGTGGCTGTTCCTGGCCGAGATGGGCACCGGGGGCTACACGAGCCTGTCGCTGATTGCGAATAACATGATCGGCGGCCTGGACCCGCGGGCGCTGGCGGATCCGAGATACTTGAACAAAGTCAGCCCGGAGCTGCGCGAGAAGTACGTGTCGTACATGAGTTTCTATCCTGAGTCGGAAGTAGCTCAGATTTATCTCGCGACCGCCGGGTTGTTGAACATCCTCGTGATTCTGGACGCGATTGCGCGGGCCCAAACGGGTGGGTTGCCGACGTTTCCGCCTGAGCCTGAGCGAGAGCCGCCGCCGTCAGAGGCCGCCGTCCCGGGAGCCGGGTCATGATCGTCCCGCCGGCTGGTTTTCTGGCGCACCTGGACTGGAGTCTGCTATCGCGGGCGACGGGCGGTGTGGGGTCTGCGTTGCTGGGCTGGGTGCCGTTTCTGAACCCGGTCAAGCTGCCGTCCGGAGCGCGACTGTGGATGTTTCTGCCGCTGGCGTTGTGCATCGCGGTGGTGTACCGGGCCACGCGAGCGCGTTCGCTCGAGAAGCTGCCGCGGGGCACACTGGTGACGTTCGTGAACATCACGGTCGGGATGATCGCGATCGCGGCGGCGTTCTACCTGGTGAACAAGGCGGCCCTTTTCCTGGGGCCGTAAGCTTGTTGGCGCCGCCGGGCTTGCCTGAGAGGTGCGGTAAGGGGTAGTATCTTGGGGATTTTTCAGCGTATTGCTGAATCGCCTGGAGAGGTGACCGAGTGGCTGAAGGTAACGGTTTGCTAAACCGTCGTACTCCGTAAAGGGGTACCGCGGGTTCGAATCCCGCCCTCTCCGTTACATTTGACCGAATGATCGAAGGCGTTTTTGGGTTGGCGAACCTTCGCTGATCGCGAAAGCGCCGCACAGCTCCTGCGAGTGTTAGCAACCGGTCGTATGCGTACGTGCTATTGCTCACACGGGGTTTGACGAAACGGCTGATAAGTGGCAAAATTCTCTTTTTGGGAAGCGTGGCGGAGACTCGTCAATGAGTTTCAGGGCAAGCTTGAGAACGCGCGATGCGCGGCTGGTGGAATTCGGCCTGTTAGCTGTCGTTCTCGCGGTGGCAACCGTGGGCTGCGGCTCCAGCTCCGGAAACGTCGTGGCGTTTGGCACGGCGCCGGTGCCGCCGGCCATGCAGCACCCGCGGCTGGAGGGGTTTCCGATCCCGCCGGGGTTCGCCCTTTTGGACAAGAAAACCGTTATAGGGAAGAACGGCGATGTCCGCACCGCGCACTGTGAATTTACTGGGTTGCTGTCGATCGCGGAGCTCGACCGCTTCTATCGGAAGACCATGCCGGAAGCGGGTTTTACGTTGCGTAACGAGCGCCTGACCCACGGCGAATATTGCCTCGAGTTCACCGGCCCTAGAGAATCCAGCACGGTCAGCTTTAAAGTCGATCGCAAGAAGACGCTGCTCGTGGTCGACTTGTACCCGACGTCCGGCGCCGAAGTCGCGCCGCAACCGAAGCCGAAAACGCAGCCTTGACCTACGTGCGGCTGCAAAACAAGTAGAGGAGCACCATGGACGCCGATAAACGGCATTATCTTAAGCAAAACGAACTGGCCGAGGCGCTCACCAAGCTGCGCAATTTGAGCAGCCACCGCGAGGTGTTGTATTGGGTGGCGGCCGTTGCGGTCGTGCTGCTGGCCTTTGTGGGCTATCGCGGTTGGGGCTCGCTGCAGGCCAGTCTTGCGGCCAAATCCTGGCACGAGCTGTCGCAAGTCAGCCAGAAGGTCCAGATCAAGACGGTGGGCGCGCTGGACGAGCTGCGCGGCATTATCTCCAACGCTTCGAACCCGACGCTGGCGGCGTCCGCGCGAATTCAGTTGGCCGCGGCCTTGCGCGAAAGTGCAACCCAGACCGGCACGATCGATCAGGCGGCGCTGCAGGAGTCGGTCGAGGTCCTCAAACCGCTGCTGAACCAGCGCGACCTGTCGCCGACGCTCGCCGGAGCGGCCGCACTGTCGCTGGCCAGCTCGTACGAGACGCTGGGGCAATTCGACGAGGCGGAGCAGACGTATAACATCATCCTGTCGGATCAGCAGCGTTTCGCCGGCACGGGTTATGCGAACGTAGCCGCAGAGCGTTTGGAGACGCTGCCCGAGTTGCGCAAGCCGGTGGAATTCGCGGCAGGCTTGCCGCCGCCGCCGGGAATACCGACGATCACGGTGCAGCAGCCGGGTTCTACGTCGCCGGAACCGCTCGAGTTGACGCCGGTGGGTCCTCCGTCGCCGCCGCTGCCGCCAGCCGAGGCGCCCGAGTCGGGTAGTCCGGATGCAGGCGCGCCCGCTGAAGAGCCCGCGCCTGCTGGTAACGCCGTGCCCGGTGAAGAGCCTGCGCCCGCTGAAGAGTCGGCAACGAGCGGCGAAGCGCCTGGGCAGCAAGCAGGGAACGCTGTCGGCGGTGAGCCCGGCGCTCAGACCCCCGTGCCTGCGACGCAGCCCGTTGGCAATCAGGGTCCGTGACGACGTACGAAGACGAGATTCTCGATCGCCCCATCCCAGTAGACGATGATGAAGCGCAGCGCGTGCGCCTGCGCATTCGGCGCAAGCTGCCCGGCCGCCGCCTCGATAAATACCTGCACGGGCGCTTCCCGCACCTGTCGCGCACCACGATTCAGCGGCTGATCAAGCAAGGTGCGGTCACGGTCAACAACCAGCCGACCAAGCCCAGCTACGAGATGGCCGGGGGCGACATCGTCGAACTGGTAATTCCGCCGCCCGAGCCGCGCGAAGTCGTGCCCGAGAACATCCCGCTCGACGTGGTCTATGAGGACGACTTCATACTCGCTTTAAACAAGCCGGCCGGGATCATCTGCCATCCGGCCCGCGGCGATCAGACCGGCACCATCGCCAACGCCCTGGTGTATTACGCGAACGAGCTCAGCCACGGCGCCGATCCGTTCCGTCCGGGCATCGTCCACCGCCTCGACAAGAACACGACCGGCATCATGCTGACCGCCAAAACCGACGAGGCCCATTGGCGCCTGTCGCTGCAATTCGAGCGGCGCACGATTCAGAAGACCTATCTCGCGGTCGCGCACGGCGAGTTCGACCTGGACGGCGACACTATCAACGCCCCGATCGGCGTTCATCCCGTGGTACGTGAGAAGTTCGCCGTCTTCGTGATCCAAAACAAAATCGACATCGCCAAAGATGCGATCACGCATTATGAAGTGGCCGAGCGCTATCGCGGCTACACGCTTGTCAAGCTTCAGCCGAAGACTGGGCGCACGCATCAGCTCCGGGTACACCTGTCGCACATCGGTCATCCGATTGTGGGCGACACGATGTACGGCGGCAAAGCCGTGAGCGAGATGGATTTGACCGGCGCGGGTTCAACGGAGCCGATGATCGTGCACCAAGCGCTGCACGCTTGGAAAATCGCGTTCCGCCATCCGATCACGGAAAAGTTCATGGAGTTGGAAGCCCCCTTCCATGGGCCGTTCAAGCAGTTGGTTCAAACGCTACGGAGTTCACGCAGCCTGGGCGAACGGGCTAAGTAATCGGAGGAGAAGCTAAGTGAGGTGGAGTAGCAGAGCCGGGGCCTGCCGCCCCGTAATCCTCGCTGCCGTGTTGGCCGCAATCGTGCTTTCGTTGTCAGCCGCAAACGCGGTCGCCGGCAAGTCAAAACAGCGCGCACTGTCGCCGGTTTGCCCGGAAGACACGGCGGCGCGACTGACTGCGTTGCTCTCAAATCTGCCGCCGAGGGCGCAGGTGGGCCTGCTCGTGCTCGACTTGACAACCGGAGCGACGCTCTTTGCCAGCGAACCTGACACCCCGCTGAAGCCCGCGAGTGTACTCAAGCTATTCGTAACGGCCGCCGGCCTGGAGCGTTTCGGGCCCGACTTTTGCTACGTCACGCGCGTCTACGTAAGGGATGACGAGGTATGGGTCAGCGGCGCCGGCGATCCGGGGCTGGGCGATCCGCGCATCGCGGAACGCTGCGGGCAGCGCCCGTGCGAGGTTTTCGACCAATGGGCCGCCGATCTGAAAGCCGCCGGCGTACAGCGCGTGGCGCGCCTCGTACTGGACGATAGCGTCTTCGATGAGACCACTCGCCATCCAGACTGGCCAAGTGACCAGGCCGACCGCTGGTATCAGGCGCCCGTCGGCGGCCTGAACCTCAATGACAACTGCCTCGACGCGCGGGTCGAAATCTGCGACGCCCCGAAACTCGTGCTGACGCCGGAGCTGCCGTCCGACTTCATCCTCGACTCACTTCGCCTAGGGAAGAAGCACAAGCCGCGCGCTCGCCGGCCCTACGATAGCGACCGCTTTGAGTTCAGCGGTTACGTTTGTCGCAGCGACGAGTTGGGGCCGATTAGTGCCGGCGACCCGACCGTGTTCTTCGGCTACGCCTTGAAGACCGCCCTTGCCAAGCAGGGCATCGTGGTGGGCGACATCGTGCGCCGCTCCATACCGGACCCCGTCGCCGTCGGAGGCCGCCTAGTTGCCGAGCATTCGACTAGCCTGCCGGACGTCCTATGGCGCTGCAATACCTTCAGCCAGAACCTGTTCGCCGAGTGCCTGCTGAAGAGCCTGGCGGCCTACGGGCCGGACGGACGGCGAACCGGACAGCCGGGCGGCTGGGAATCCGGGGCGGCCGTCGTGCGTGCCACGCTGAGCAAGCTGGGCGTGGACCTGACCGGGGCCGTATTTCGCGACGGCAGCGGCTTGAGCCATTCTAACCGTGCGTCGGCCGCGCAAATCGTGCAACTTCTGGCGGTCATGAAGCGGCACCGGCACGCCGACGTTTTTCTGGAGAGCCTGGCGGTGCCCGGCGAACTCGGCTCGATGCGCCGGCGTTACGCCCGGATCGGCCCGGGCGGCAGGCTGCGGGCGAAAACCGGCACGTTGGCCGAAGTCCATTCGCTGGCCGGTTATGTCGAGCGCGCGGACGGAACGCTGCTGGCGTTCGCCCTGCTGTGCAATGGTCCCGTGTCCAGTGAACTGCCGGTGCAAGTGGCCGAAATACTCGCCGACGACTGAGCCGGTCCGCTCAGGATTGTCGGTGGGGTTTGTTCAGCGCACACCTTGTTAGCACGTCAGTGTGCAGAGCAGAGCAGAACCGGGGCGTGCCGCCCCGGAATACCGCCGACGGGCCTCATCACCGCCGTTGACTCAAAACCATTGCTGCTTGCCTCGGCCCGCGCTACAGCGCTGCCAAGCGTTGTATTAACCGAATCAGCGGCGCCGGATACAGCCCGAACCACAACAGCAATACCGTCATGACGCTAACCACGACGCGTGCGGCAACGTGCGGCGCCGCGCTGGCGGCCGGGCCGGCCTGTTCCTCTGCCGGCCGCCGATACATGACCAGAATGGCCCTTAGGTAGTAATACAGTCCGATGGCGCTGTTCGCGACCAGAATGATCAGCAGCGCCCAAAGCCGCACATTCGCCCCCGCCGCAATGACGTAGAACTTCCCAATGAACCCCGCCGTCAGCGGAATGCCGGCCAGCGAGAACAGACTGATGCTCAGGACCGCCGCAGTCCACGGCTGCCGCCACGCCAGCGCTTCGTAATCACTGAGTGACTCGAATTCGCGCTGGCCGGGCGAAAGCGCGGCTATGACACCGAAAGCGGCCAGCGTCGTAATGAAGTAAGCCACCAAGTAGAACGACACCGCCGTGACGGCCAGTTCGCCGCCGGCCAGGAACGCCACCATCAGATAACCCATATGTGCGACGGACGAGTAGGCCAGCATGCGCTTCAGATTGTTCTGCAGCAGCGCCAGCAGATTGCCGGCGAACATCGAGGCAATCGCCAGCACGCCGAACATCCAGAACTGCGCCGCCCCGGCCAGAGCGTTCAGCGGCACGAAATAGCGCACCAACAGTGCGAATATCGCCCCCTTTGATACCGTCGCGATAAAGGCCGTCGTCGGCGCCGGTGCGCCTTGATACACGTCCGCCACCCACAGGTGAAACGGCACCAGCCCCAGCTTGAAGCCTATCCCCACGACTAGCAGCGCCAGCCCGCCCGAGAACACCAGCCCCGCCGGCTGATCGGCGATCCGGCTGATGATCTCGCCCAGTTCCATCGTCCCCAGCTCGGCATAGACCAGAGCCATCCCGAACAGCAGAAACGCGGCCGATGTAGCCGCCAGCACCAAGTACTTTACTCCCGCTTCCAAACTGACGAGCCGTGTGCGCGGATAGGCAGTCAGCCCATACAGCGAGACGCTGAGTATCTCCAACCCTATGAAGAACGAGATTAAATGCGTACTGGCGACGAGCACCTGCGACCCGATCGTCGCCAGAAGTAGCAACACATAGTATTCCTCAGGCATTCCGCCCCAGGCGCGCAGATAGCCGTAGGCGATCAAAACGGTCGCGGCCGCCGCGGCCAGAATCAGCCCGTTGAAGAATGCGGCATAGCCGTCCATCAGCAGGAGTTGCGTCACTTGTTGTGCGTCAGTAGACGGCCGCCAGCAGGTCGCCGCGAAGGCCAGCGCCAAGCCGGCCAGCGTGATCGCCGCCGCCGCGAAATGGCTGCGCCGAAACGAGATCAAGAGCACCAGTAGTACGGCGGCAACCGATGGAATTATGAGCGGCAATATCGCGAGTACGCCGGCGCCGGTCATGATTCGCCTCGCTCGAGCGGCGCCGCGTCGCGGACTGACACAGTTGTCGCCGGGCGGCGCGCATAGTCCTGTAGAGTCTCCAACGCGGGCTTCGCAGTCGAAATGACCGGAGCAGGATGGACTCCGAGCCACACGGTCACCGCGATCACGGCGCCAAAAATCGTCATCTCGCGCGCGTTCGAATCACGCAGCCGCAGTTCATGCACATTGGGACCGAAGAAGACCCGTTGCATCATCCAGACCGAGTAAATGGTCGCAACCACGAACCCGCCGGTGGCGATGGCCGCCAGCGTGACATTGGCCTGGTACACCCCGAACAGGACCATGATTTCGCCCACGAAATTCGCCAGTCCCGGCAGTCCCAGCGTTGCCATGGCCAGGAACAGCCCGACGCCGCCCATGCGCGGGGCGGTGGCCCACAGCCCGCCCATGCGGCTAAGCTCACGCGTGTGCAAACGGTTCTGCAGATCGCCGACGAGAATGAACAGGCCGCCCGTGCTCAGGCCGTGCGCGATCATGACCATCACGGCGCCCTGTAACGCCAGCTCATTCCAGGCAAAGATGCCCAGCAGCACGAACCCCATATGACTTATGCTGGTGTAGGCCACCAGGCGCTTCAGGTCCGTCTGGGCGAATGCCACTACGGCCCCGTAGATGATGCCAATGACCCCGAGGATCATGGCGAACGTAGCGAATTCGGAAGCCGCCTGCGGGAACAGCGGCGGAATGAACCGGATCATCCCGTAGGCCCCGATCTTCAGCACCAGCCCGGCCAGGTCGACGCTGCCGGCTGTCGGCGCCTCGGTGTGTGCATCCGGCAGCCACGTATGAAACGGAACAACCGGCAGTTTGACTGCAAACGCGACGAAAAAGCCCAGCATCAGGGCGAAACCAGCGCCGCCGGCTATGGGTGTGCCGAGCAGATCGAAGTAATTGAAAGTGTATACGCCGGTGGCCCGGGCGTGGGCAAAGTACAACCCAAGAATCGCGAGCAGCAGGAACAGCCCGCTGGCCTGTGTAAACAGGAAGAACTTGATGGCCGCATAATAGCGGTTTTCATACCCCCAAATTGCGATCAGAAAATACAGCGGCACCAGCACCAGTTCCCAGAAGAAGTAGAACAGGAACAGGTCCATCGCCTCGAATATGCCGACCAGTGCGGCCAGTATCCACATTAGATTGAAATGGAAGAAGCCGACGCGCTTTTGAATGCCTTCCCAAGAGGAGGCAATCGCCAGAATGCCGAGGAAATTGCTCAGCAGCACCAGCAGCAGACTCAAGCCGTCGATCGCCAGGTGGTAAGTGATGCCGAGTTGCGGCACCCAGACGCGGCGCGTCTCCTCCAGCCAGGCGGTCCCGGGCTCGGTGCGGTACAGGTCGTGGACCCACAGCACGAGCAGAATGATGATGTGCAACAGGGCGGTCCCCATTGAAATCCAGCGCGGCCAAGTCCGGCTCCAGCGACCGGAGATCCAAGCCGCCACCCCGCCCAGCATCAACAACAGAATCAGCAGCGTCAGCATCACAGTACCATGATCGCAATGACGATAACCGCCCCGGCGGCGATCCCGGCGGCGTACCAGCGCAGCCGCCCATTCTCAGTTGCGCTGAGCAC
>JAGPEO010000406.1 GCA_018056925.1 Phycisphaerae bacterium | reverse complement strand
GGTGGCGACCGGCCCCTGGATATGACCATCGTCCGCTTCAAGGGCGAGATGTCGACCGCGGACGCGGTGGGCGAGAAGAGCCCCGCCGCACGCCTGACCGAAAAGGCCCTCGCCGAACTCGGCGGAATGCAGCGCTTCGTAAAAAAAGGCGACGTCGTCTGGGTCAAGCCCAACATCGGCTGGAACCGCACCGCCGAGCAGGCCGCCAACACGCACCCGCTGGTTGTAGCCACCCTGGTGCGCCTGTGCCTGAACGCCGGCGCGAAGAAGGTCAAGGTCGGCGACTACCCCTGCAACGAGGCCAAGGAGACGTATGAAAACAGCGGCATCGCGGCCGCGGCGCAGGCGGCCGGCGCCGAAATCGTCTACCTCGACAAGACCCGCTTCCGCGACATGAAAGTCGGCGGCAACCGCCTCAAGCAGCACCCGGTCTACCCCGGCATCGTCGAGTGCGACCTGGTCATCAACGTGCCGATCGCCAAGCATCACTCGGCTACCACTGTTACAGCCTGCATGAAGAACTACATGGGCGTGGTCGAGAAACGGCGCGAGTTCCACCAGGACCTGCCCACGACCATCGCCGACATCACACAATTCATGAAGCCGCGCCTCTGCGTGCTCGACGCGACCCGCGTCCTCACGGCCCACGGGCCCACCGGCGGCGACCTGGCCGATGTCAAGGTGCTGAACACGGTCGCGGCCGGTGTGGATATCGTCGCGCTGGACGCATTCGGCTGTGAACTCCTGGGCTACAACCCGGCCGAGATCGAAACCGTCGCCACCGGCCAGAAGTACGGGCTGGGCAAGATCGACTATCGCAGCCTGGCTTTGAAGGAATTCGAGCTCTCGTGAGTCGTCACAAGCCTAGCTCCGGGGCGGCACGCTGGCGCCGGCGGATTCAACTGCTGTCGCTCGTAGCGTTTTTCGCGCTCGTGCTGTTGGCACGCCCCACACCCGGGCAAAATCCCTCGCCGCTGCTGAAGCTGTTCTTCTACCTAGATCCGCTGATCCTGTTGTCCACGGCCCTTGCGGCGCACACCGTGCAAGTCGCGGCGCTGCTGGCGCTGATCACAGTCGCCGTGACGCTGGTCTTCGGCCGCGTGTTCTGCGGCTGGTTCTGCCCGCTGGGGACATTGCAGGCCATTGTCGGCCGACTATTCAAGCCGCGCAGGCGGCAGGTCACGCACTGGTCGAGGCGCCAGCTCGCCAAGTACTTCGTGCTGATTGGCGTGCTGGTAATGGCGCTTTTCGGCACACAGTGGCTCATGCTGCTGGATCCGATCGTGATCCTGTATCGCACCACGGCCATTGCCCTTTTGCCGGGGGTGCAATGGGCGGTCGAAGACGGCGCGACGGCCATCTACCGTAGCGATCCCGGAATCGGTCCGGTGCGTCTGACGGCGGTGACCGAACCAGTATACGGTTTTCTGCGGGACCACGTCTTCGCCCGGCCGCAGCCGGTCTTTCTCGGCGGCGGGCTCATTCTCGCATTTTTCATTCTGATTCTGGGCCTGAGTTTCTACCGCCCACGCTTCTGGTGCCGCTATATCTGCCCGCTCGGGGCGTTGTTGGGCTTGCTATCGTGGCGGCCGTTATTGCGGCGCAGGGTTGAGGCCGACGCCTGCAATCAATGCGACGTATGTAGTATGGGCTGCCATGGCGCGGCAACCAATGCCGCCGGAGCAGGCTGGCGGCCGCAGGAGTGTCTGGGGTGCTTCAACTGCACCGCCGCCTGCGCCAGCGCGGGAGTGAAATTCGAAATAGTGCTGCCGTGGGGCAAACGGAATGGTATTTCGCCCGCGGCCGCAGCGCGACTAGGGCCGGAGCTGCCGCAGATTGATACATCGTTGGGCATTTCTCGACGGGGCGTCTTTGGGGCGGCGGCCGCCGGTCTGGCCGGCCTGGTCATGCTGCGGGCGACGCCGCAGGCGCGCGGCAAGGTCTACAACCCCGAACTGGTGCGCCCGCCGGGCGCGCGAGCGGAGCGCGACTTCCTGTCGCGTTGTACCGGCTGCGGGGCGTGCATGCAGATCTGCCCGACCGGCGGTTTGCAGCCCACGCTGACGGAGGCGGGTCTGGCGGGTCTATGGACGCCACGGCTGGTTCCGCAAATCGGGTACTGCGATTACGAGTGCAACCGTTGCGGCCAGGTCTGCCCCACCGAAGCCATCATGCCGCTGCCGTTGAAGGAAAAGCAGCAGGTGCGCATCGGGCTGGCGTCGTTCGACACCACTCGCTGCATACCGTACGCTTTGGGACGCGAGTGCGCGGTATGTGAAGAGCACTGCCCGGTGCCGCGCAAGGCAATCTACCTGGTGGAAACGGAAATAGTGACGCCGCGCGGGCAGCGGCGAGTCGTTAAGCAGCCGCGCATCAACGCTGGGCATTGCATCGGTTGCGGTACTTGTGAACACGTCTGTCCATTCAAGGATCGCCCGGCGATTCGCGTGACAAGCGCAAACGAATCGCGGCATTCCGACAACCAGCCAATCCTCCCGGGCAGCCACGGCGGCGGCAACTAGCCTCATACGTAGCGCCGGCGAGTCGCAAGAGCATCGCGCCGACTACACAAGTCGGACTGAGTGCCTCGGAAATACGTCTTGACGCTGACGCAGGTCGTACTAAGGTGTGCGCGACACGGGAGGCAGTATGAAGATCGCGCTCATCTCTACATACGCTCATCCGATCGCGTTGGGCATGCGCTATGTCTCCTCGTCCCTAAAAGCGGCGGGGCATGACGTGAAGATACTGC
>JAGPEO010000405.1 GCA_018056925.1 Phycisphaerae bacterium | reverse complement strand
ATCCTCGGCAGCCGGCACGTACACATCGACGGCCACGGCAATATCTTCCCCGGCGTGTGCAGCGGAATCATTCTGGGCAACGCCGTCCACGCGACCGTGCAAGAGGTCTGGCAGGACGTGGCGCAGCATTGGCAGGATAATCCGGTCGTTGCGGCGCTTGTCTGCGGCGGAAGCTACGAACTGCTGCGCCGCGCGCAGGCCCACGGCTTCCAGGAATCGCCCGGCGGCTACGCCAACAAGTGCCACCTGTGTGCCTGCGTTCGGCAGTTCTTGTTCGAAAGGCATATCTGGCCGGAGGTCATTGGGCCGGCGGAGTGCTATGCCGACCAGGCCGAGCAGCGGGCCGCCGACGCCTCGACCGGCGTGTGACCGCGCTGTATTCTGCCGCAATGGGCATTATTGACACGACCAAGCTGATGGATGGGCGGCGGTTGGCGCGCACCATTCTGGCCGCCGCCCAGGAAAGCGTGCAGCGCATTCGTTCCAGCACCGGCGTACAGCCGACCCTGGCGACCGTACTGGTGGGCGACGATCCGGCCTCGGCCACTTACGTGCGCATGAAGCGCAAACGTTGCGACGAGGTCGGCATGGCCTCGATCGCGGTCGAGCTGCCGGCCGGCATCAGCACGGAGGACCTCGTCGAGCATATCCAGCGCCTGGGCCGCGATCCGGCCGTTCACGGAATCCTGGTGCAGCACCCCGTGCCGGCCCCCATCGACCGCCGCGCGGTATTCGAGGCCATTCCGCTGGAAAAGGACGTTGACGGCGTGACGGCCTGCACGCTAGGCCGCGCCATCCTGGGCATGCCGGCGTTCGTGCCCTGCACGCCGGCCGGCATCATGCGTCTGATGATGGAGTACAAGGTCCAGCTCAAGGGCGTACATGCGGTAGTCATTGGGCGCAGCCCGATCCTGGGCCGGCCGATGGCGTCGTTGCTGATCAACGCGCACGCCACGGTGACGCTGTGTCATTCGCACACGCGCAATCTGGCGAACATAGTCGCCGGCGCGGACGTGGTGATTGCCGCATGTGGGCAGCCGCGCTTCGTGCGAGGAAACTGGATCAAGCCCGGCGCGGTAGTCATCGATGCCGGTTACAACGAAGGCGTTGTCGGGGATGTGGACTTCGAGCCGGCGGCGAAGCGCGCGGCATTGATTACGCCGGTGCCGGGCGGCGTCGGGCCCATGACGATCGCGGTGTTGATCCAGCACACCGCCGAAGCGGCCGCACGGCAACTCGATGTTGACCTGAACGACTGAGCCGTGGCGTTTTGTCAGTGCTCAGTGCTCAAGTGGGCATAGTCCGGGCGACCATCGCCGCTCCGATGATGCCGGCCTGGCCACCTAGCGTCGAAAACGCGATTCCAGTCACGCGCTTGGTCAATCTCCAGCGCAGCTTCTCGTAGTACTCCTGCACCGGACGCAGCAACAAATCGCCGGCCCCGATCAGTCCGCCTGCCAGAACGATCAAGTCCGGCGCGAGCATGCGCTCAATCGTGATGCAACCCAGCGCCAGGTAATAGCAGGTTTCATCCCAAATTCGCGTAGCCAGCGCATCACCCGCTTCCATCGCGCGTTGAACGGCCAGAGCGTCCACTTCGCCGCCGGCTCTGACTTGCGCAGCGAGCATGGAGTCTTCGCCGGCTTCGATTGCTTCGACGAAGCGCACCCCGATCGCGTTAGCCGAGCAGTAACGCTCGAAGCAGCCGGCTTGGCCGCACGGGCACGGCCGGCCGCCCGGGACGAGCATGGTGTGTCCCATCTCGCCGGCCGAATCGTCGGCGCCGTGCCACACCTGGCCGTCGAGTACGATTCCCCCGCCGACTCCTGTTCCGAGCGTCAAGAGCACAAGGCTGTGAGCGCCGCGGCCCGCGCCGGCAATGAGTTCCGCGAAAGCCGCGGCGTTCGCATCGTTTTCAAGGACGACCGGGAGGCCTGTAGCGTCGCTCAGGCGCTGGCGCAACGGAACGTTCACCCAGCCGGGCAGGTTGGGCGCGTTGTAGATCAAACCCGCGGCGCGCGAGAGCGGCCCCGGAGCACCCACGCCGATGGCTGAGATTTCAGTTCGGCGCTTGCCGCTCATCTCGACCAACTCATCGACGAGCGCGACCATGCGCGCTAGCACACCTTTGAACCCCAACTCAGCTTTCGTTTCGATGGCGTGCTGTGCGACAAGCGAGCCCTGCGCGTCACAAATGCCGGCCTTCAGATTGGTGCCGCCCAGGTCAATCCCCAAGGTGAAGCGTTCAACCATAATGAACTCTCTCCGCCGTAATACAGATTTCTAGCGAATTTCGGGCCGCTCCGCGCTCGCCCGATTATGCGCGCAATGCGCGTGCAGTTGCAAATGAGAAGGCGGCACCCCTAACGATGCCTTCATTCAGGTATGAGAAAAAAAGGTCGGAGCAGGCGGCGACGACCGGGGTGTTCGGGCCGAAGGGAGGGGGGTCGCCGCTTGGGGTGCCTGCTCCGCTACGGTCACTCGTAATTATAGCGAAGGGCGCAGGTGGGGCAATTGAATTCCGAGCCCTGACGTAGGTTTTTTGACCGTAATCCACCAAACAGACTGGGACGTACCCTGCCCGTTTATATTGGACGTGCAGCCGGTCCCGACGCGCTTGAATTCCGGGCTGACATAGCGTAATGTTGTGGCCGGCGGGGGTAGGACCGCCGATGTAGCTCAATGGCAGAGCACGGCTTTCGTAAAGCCGGGGTTGTGGGTTCAACTCCCACCATCGGCTGTTTCCAGCCTGGAGGG
>JAGPEO010000089.1 GCA_018056925.1 Phycisphaerae bacterium | reverse complement strand
AGGATTCCGTTTATGCCGTCGCCGGGAAAGCCGTAGATCAGGCGCACGCCCCAATCGTAAATTCGCTGCAACAGGTAGTCGCTGGTTGTGTCGGCCATGGTAAAGCCCTCGTTTGTAGGGTCCGCTGGGCGGACCACGGGTCGCAGAGACCGCACGATTATGGGGGCGGGCCGCTGAATCACCCGTGAATTTCGGATGAAATGGGGCTCAGAGTTGTGATTGCTGCGTGTCAGGTTCTCAGGGAGCGTCGCCCCGCAGGCGCTGGGCGTGATGCGAGTTGGCGTGTTATGCTGAAGATCATGTTTGCGTTGCTGGAACATCATGAGCCGGTCAGCCGTTCGCCTGCGGAAGGAGCACCGGAGGGGGCGGGCGCCGTGCATTGGGACCTGGTGGTTGAAGTGCCGGGTCAAGAGCGCCTGGCCACGTGGCGCCTTTCAGAAAACCCGATTGGGACGGGTGCCGCTATTGCGGCCGAGCGTATAGCGGACCACCGCCGAATTTACCTTGAATATGAAGGCCCGCTGTCGGGCGGCCGCGGTTGGGTGCGGCGTGTTGATGGGGGCGATGCGCAGTTGTGCATTAGCGGCGACATAGAAGGACAAGTTCTCCTTGAACTGCGCGGTCATCTTCTGAAGGGCAAATTCAGGCTGATATCCGCCGGCTTGGGACTCAGCTTCCGCCGCGCCTGAAAGTCCGCGTCAGATAGCGTCCGCAGGTCCGGGCCGCGTGTTGCGGCCTCTGGAATGGAACTGCCATACTGGCGCGGAGCTGGCCTTCTGCGGCAATCACGGGGTGTGCATATTGCTGGTTGTGCGGCCTGTGAGAGGGCGCGGACCGGACGGCTCAGCACGTAAGTGTCTGCCCAGCCAAGATGTGCGCCTCTGCGAGGCGGGCTGCGCCAGTTGAAAAAGTAGTGCCTAGCGCGCCACAGATTGTGTTACACTGGGTTTGCACGAACGCTCAGCATGGCACTGAGCGCGATCGAGTCTCGGAGAGCACTACGCAATTCAGGAGGTATTTGGCTACCGGGAACGCCGCCGCCCAAAACCTGCCTGCCAACAGCGGCCGCCAAAGCCAGCCTCGGGCAAACCTGGGCACGGCGCACAGAAGCGACCCGGCTTCGAATGCGGGAGCGGCCCCGACAATTGCACTGACTTGCACCGCTCAGGCGAGTGCGGCGCCAGGCGCGACGAGCTTCATTGTTCAGCCGGCGGCTGCGGCGGGGTGGTTGTACGGGTTCGACACCAGCGTCGGGTCGGCGGCCCCGCCGGATACGCTGGGCACGTATCTCATGACCCCGTTCGGGCCTGATCCTTCGCCTACGGTCGCCCGCCCGTGGCGAGGCAATCCATGATGTCGACAGCGTCGAGGCAGAAAGCCGGCGAAACGGCCTCATAGCAGCAAGCGCGATAGAGCGGCTCGCACGCGCACGAGTGCCGCCACATGCTGCTATACGACTGCGTTGCCCTGGGGTCGTGGTCAACAATCGGTACGAGTCTGAACCATTTACGGCGCATGGCTCGGGCGGCGCTACCTATGTCGGTGTGTGCGGAAGCTACGTGGATAACATCACGCTAACGTGTTTCAGCGGCGCTGATTTCGCGATCGGGGAGTTCGCTATCGTTGACCCGGAGGTGTACGGCGCATGCTGCGATGAGTGGGCTGGAACCAGTGCTGATGACGTAGGGTTTTCGGACTGCATAAGTGTCCCGCACTGGCGGTTCAGCGCGTTTGCCACCTGCGACGAGCTGGAGCCGCCGTGCGGCGAAGTGCGCGGCGCCTGCTGCTACGCTTCCGAATGCGTTTACCAGCGGCCGATGGAGTGCGCGGACGGCGGCGGCACGTATAAAGGCGACGGCGTTCCGTGCGATCCGAACCCCTGCCTGTGCGTCGACTTCTGAGTATTTCCGGAGGGCGATCCGCGCTCCGCCGGCGCCCTGAGCGGGTCTTTACGTACTCCCGGAGGCGGTGCGCCGACCGTACTGACCGGCAGCACCTGTGGCAGGGTGGTTCCGGCCGCGCGGGATCGTGAAGCAAACTCGGCCTTGGCGCAGGCGCCGACTTCTCGTAAAAGTCGGCACTACGTCCGCGCGACCTCTTTCAGCTAGCGTAGGGTTTGGGTGCGTCATGCCGGCAAATACGCAGGGTGAGCCTGACCGCCGCCAGTTCCTGCGGCAGTGCCTCGGGGGCGCGGTGGCTTCGGCGGCGTTTGGGCTGGGCGTTCGTGCCCCGTCGCGCGATGAACCACCCGCGCAACGCGCCGGCCCAGCTTCTGACGACGAGCAATTCTGGAGCAACATTCGCCGGCAGTTTCCGCTGGCCGCCGACCTGGCCTACTTTAATGCGGGCGGGCTCGGGCCATCGCCGCAGCCGGTGATCGACGCCCTGCTGCGCGAGACGACGGCGCTTGAGCACGACTCCGAGACCGGCCATGAGCGCGTCGCGGCCGTTCGGGAGAAGTTGAGCGCCTTCCTCAACTGCGCGCCGGAGGAGCTGGCGCTCACGCGCAATTCGACCGAAGGCATGAACCTGGTTGCGCGCGGCCTATCGTTGCAGGCCGGCGACGAAATTTTGATGACGACGCACGAACATCCGGGCGGGGCCATGCCCTGGCTGGGGCTGGCCAGGGACACTGGCGTGCGCGTGAATCTGGTCGAGCCGGGCGATGGCGGCGACGACACGCTGGCGCGCATAACCGCGGCCTTGACGCCGCGCACACGCGTCGTCGCGGTCAGCCATATTCTGTGTACTACCGGCCTATGCTTGCCAGCGCGGCAGATTGCCGAGCGATGCCGCGAACGCGGGCTGATTTGCGTGCTGGACGGCGCCCAGGCGGTCGGGATGGTTCCGGTTGATTTGCACGCGCTGGGCTGCGATTTTTACGTGTCGTCGGGCCACAAGTGGCTGCTGGGGCCGAAGGGCACGGGGTTGCTCTATATTCGCGCCGGGGCGCGCGAGCTATGGCGGCCGACGAATGTCGGGGCGCACTCCGATTGCGAGTACGATCTGGATCGCAAAGTGCTGGAATTTCGCACGCAAGCCGACGTTACTGAGTACGGCACGCGCAACACCGCGCTGCTGCTGGCGCTGGGCGCGGCGGTTGACTTTCTAAACAGCCTTGGGATGGAGCGTGTGGCGCAGCGCGGCCGCAGTCTGGCGTTGTACCTCAGGCGGCAGCTACAAATGGTGCCGGGGATCGAGATTTTGACTCCGGCGGCGGAGGCGTCATCAGCTTCGATCATCACTTTCGCCGCGACCGGGAGCGGGTGCGACGTGCGGGACTGGGCGCAGTCGCTGCAGAAACAATATCGGATTCGTTCGCGACCGGTGGCGGAGCATGGCTTGCGCGGGCTGCGGATCTCCACACACGTCTATAACACCTATGCCGAGGTCGATCGGCTGGTGGTGGCGCTGTCGGAGTTGGCGAAGGGGACCCGCACTGCTTGAAGCTGCGCTTTCAAGCGTTAGCACACACACTCACACTGCTTAAAGCTGCGCTGTCAAGCAGTGGCACACCGGACCGCCTTGCTCGAAGCTGTGGCTTCCTGAACGCCCGCGCCGAACGCCGGTCGAGGTCAGACGTAGGTGACGCAGTCGACTTCCAGCTTGGCGCCCGGAACGACCAGCTCTTTTACTACTACGCTGGAGCGGGCCGGCGGGTCTTTCGGAAAGTACTCGACGTATAGCTTATTGAACGTGGCGAAGTCCGCGGCACTGGTGAGATATACATTACACTTGAGCACTTTGTCGAGAGTTGAACCTGCGGCTTCGACCGACGCCTTCAGGTTCTCCAGCGCCTGCCGGCACTGCGCCTCAAACTCCTCCGACACCAGGTCGCGCGTCCCGGGCTTCTGGCCGAGCACGCCGGCCACAAAGATCAGGCGGTCCAGCCGCACGGCGCGGGAGAACGTGGGATAGGGACTGCCGGGGATGATTTGACGGCCGGCCGTCGTAAGCGGCATGTTAGCCGGCGTCGGCGATTGCTTCGCCTGGACGGATGCAGCCCCCAGTGTCGTCCCGGCGCCGACCGCGGCCAGCGTTCCGGCTTTCTTGATGAAGTCACGTCGCGAGGATTGGTTCATTTGGAAACTCCTTCTCTGCGGGGAATGATAAGTGCGGAATGCGGAATGCGGAATGGCGCGGTTGGGGAGATCGAGGGATCTAGGGATCAAGGGATCGAGGGATCAAGTGGAATCCGGCCAGTCGATGGCCGCACATACTTTTTCGACCAGCGCGTGTGGGCGATATGGCTTTTGGATATAGCCCGCCAGTTCGGAGACGCGAAAGCGTCGTGTGGCGTGCTGTTCGTTGTAGCCGCTGGTCAGGATGACGCGCACGCCAGGGTCTATGCGGTAGAGTTCGCGGAATACTTCCGCGCCATCGAGGCGCGGCATGGTCAAGTCCAGAACCACGGCGTCGATTTCGGCGTATCGAGCGCGGAAAAGATCGATGGCGCGGGGCCCGTCTTCGACAGCCAGTACTCTGAATCCGGCGCGTTGTAAGGCCTCTTGTGCCAGCGAGCGCACGAATTCCTCGTCATCGACTACCAGAACGAGGCGGTTTTGGCCGTGCGAACGCACTTGCGGCTGAGCCCGCACAGCGGCAGCGACGAGGTTGCGCCCCACCGGAAACAGCACGCGAAAAGTCGTTCCGCGGCCCGGTTTGCTGTCGACAACGATCGCGCCGCGATGCCCGCGGACTATTCCCAGAACGGCGGCCAAACCCAGCCCGCGGCCGGTGAACTTGGTAGTGAAGAACGGATCGAAAATCCGCGCCCGGGTTTCGGCGTCCATGCCGCATCCCGTATCGCTCACTTCCAGGAACACGTACCAACCCGGCTTCAGATCGTAACCCAGGCAGTGACTTGAGCGCTCGGCTTCGTCCACTTGCCGAATGCCGGTGCGCAGCGTAATCACGCCGTCGTTTTCGCCCAGCGCTTCCGAGGCATTCGTCATCAGGTTCATGATGACCTGCCGCACCTGTGTGGCATCCGCCTCGACCAGCGGCAGATCGGCGGCGAACTCACGCTTCAAGACCACTTTTCGCGAAACGGTGGCCACCAGCAAATCTGCCATTTCTTCCACCAGGCGGTTGAGGTGCACCGGCCCGACGCTGAAATGACCCTTTCCGGAGTAGGCCAACATCTGTCCCGTAAGCTCGGCCGCGCGCTGGGCGGCTTGCTCGATCCGCTTCAGGCTCAGTTGCGCGGGCGAATCCGGTGCGATCTCCGATTGCGCCAGACCGGCATAGCCCATGACCGCGACCAGCAGATTGTTGAAATCGTGTGCCACCCCGCCCGCCAAGACGCCCAGGCTCTCCAGCTTTTGCACCTGCTGCACGCGCGCTTCGAGCTTGCGGCGCTGCTCCTCGGCCTGCCTTATGTCTGTTATGTCGCGGATGATGGCCATCTTCGAAATCGTGCCGTCAGAGCGGAAGATGGGCGTGTTGCTGGCGTGCAGCGTCCGTCCGTCTTTGGGGCTGGTGATCTCCCAGACGTGGCTGCGGCCCTGCTGAATCAGGTCGTTCGGGCACCACGGGCATTTCTCTGTGCGATCGTGCAAGGCGCGGTAGCACGGTTCACCGACGGCGTCGCGGCCCGTCCGGCGGATCATGGCCGGGTTCATGTACTCCACCCGCAGATCAGCGGAGCAGATGTAGACCAAGTCCTCCATGGCGTCCATCATCGAGCGGTACTTTTCCTCGCTGTCGCGGAGCGCCGCCTCGGCCCGCTGACGCTTCATGGCCTGAGCGAGGTCGGTGGCGGCCGCGCGCAGGAACTCCACATCGCTGGGCTCCCAGGCGCGGTCGTCGGTGCAGTTGTCCAGGCCGATGAAGCCCGCGTTTTCGCCATCGATCATCAGCGGCAGTAGCAGGAGCCGGCGAACCCCCGCCGATTCCATGATGGCCCGGGCGGCCGGAGACGCTTCGTGCAAGCCACAATTCACCACGCCGCCCGCCATGCCGATCCTGGTCCACTCCGGAAACAGCCGCGCCGCCGGGATGTTCTGCAGCTCCGGATTGTCGAGTTGCCGGCTCACGCCCGGGGCGCACCATTCGGCCACCCGGCTGTAGTGCAGCTCGCCGGCTTCATCGCGCGAGTGCCGGAAGACATACACCCGGCTGGCGCCCGAAGCCGGTCCCAAAACGTCCACGAACGTCTGGTAGGGGACCGACGCCTGCGATGACAGCAGATGCTCGGCCGCGGCACTCAGTCCGCTCAAAAAGCGTGCCCGCCGTTGGAGCGCCTCTTCGGCCGTTTTGTGCCCGGTAACGTCCAGCACATAGCCGTCGAAATGGATGATGTGGCCGCGCTCGTCACGGCGCACGACGGTGAAGTCCCGGAGCCAGCGCACCTGGCCGTCCGGGCGCACGATGCGATATTCCTGTTCGTAGCATTCGGCCCCTCCCTGCGTGAATTGTGTGATTTCGGCCGTGACGCGTGATAGATCGTCCGGGTGGATCACTTCGGCGAACGGCGTGGCCCCGCTCAAAAACTCCTCGGCGCTGCGCCCGAACAAGCTCGACACGTTGGGCGAAACGTATTCGCACGGCCAGCCCGGGCCGGCCGCCCAGCGGAAGACAACCACCGGACCGCCGGTGAACAGCTTCCGCGCGCGTTCCAGCTCCTGCATGGCCTGCCGCATCTGGGTGATGTCGCGATGGCTGGCGTGAACGCCGAGGAATTCGCCGTGCGCGCCGCGGATCGGCCGGCAATTGTGGGCTATCCAGCGCGTCTGTCCGGTGCGCGTGACAATCCGCAGTTGGAGTTCGCCGGCTGGATCGCCGCGCAATGCCAACTCGCTGTGAGCGGTCCACAGGGCGCGGTCTTCCGGATGAACGAGTTCTTCAAAAAGCTCAGGCCGGCTGTGAAACTCATCGGCGCTGTAGCCCGTGAGTTCGAGGCTGGCGGGCGAGACGTACTTGGCGCGCCCGTCCGGACCGCGCCAATACGTGAACTCCTGCGAGAACGCCACGAGCAGGCGATACAGCTCCTCACTTTCGCGCAACGCCTGCTGAAGGCGCGCCCGTTCCGCGGATTCAGCCGCGCAGCGTTGCTCCAGTTCCGCGATGCGTGCCATCAATTCACGATTAGACTCGTCGCGCGGAGCGTTGTTCGTCGGAGTTTCGGACATGTTGGCCAGCCACAACTAGGCTAATGCTATCTTCTTCCAGGTGCAGCGGTCAACCAGGGATCCGCGTGCAGCGTGGCGGCCGGCAGACCAGCTATGGCTGGGCCTTGAGTTGCTGTTCGTAAGCGGCTAGAGCTTTCTCCAGCTCCGCGCGAATCCGCGGGTTATCTTGGGCCAAGGCAACGGCTCTCCGCTGAGATTCAACAGCTTCAGCTTTCTTGCCGTTGTCCCAAAGCGCACGGGCGTAAACGGCGACCACGTCAGCGCGTTCGCCCGCCAGTTCGCAGGCCCGCTTGGAGGCGTCTAGCGCCAGCTCCAGGTCGCGATACTTAAACTCTGGCTTGTGCAGAATATCGAACGAGAACATCGCCAGAATCTGCGCATCGCCCGACACCTTGTCCACGATCTGGCGCCCGAGGCTTTTCAGTTCGGTTTCGTCCCCTCCGGTTGACGCGAGTTCGTAATAACGCGTCAGCAAGGGTAAGGTTTCCTCGCGGGTCCTGGCGGCGGCTAGGCTGTATTTGCCGGTGATGATCTGTTCCACAGCCTGTTCCAGCCCGAATTTCGGGTGCCCGCTCCAAGCGATACGCCCTTCACGGTCGATCACGAACGCGTGCGGTATGCCCCGCAAACCGAAGGCCTGGATATAAGCGGCGTTCGTCTTGTGATTGTCGTCGTAGGCCACCGTGTAGTTCATTTTGTCGCCCATCTTGGCGACGAACGCGGGCACGGCGCTGGGGTTGTTCTCGTCGGTGATTCCGATGACGATCAGCCCTTGATCCTTGTACTTCTTTTGAAGCTCCGTCAGATGAGGGATGCTTTCCCGGCACGGCTGGCACCACGTGGCCCAGAATTCGAGGACATAGACGTTCTTACCCTTGCCGGCAGCGAGGTCGACCGGCTCGCCCTTGATCCACTGAGCGATTTTTAGTGGCGGAGCAGGGTCACCGAGTTTGATGGCCCAGGCGGGTACGGCCAGCACAAGCAACAACAAACCGGCCCACAGGCGGTTTACGCGTCCGTTCATCAGAACTCCTGGTCACCGCGGGGCGGTGATCGGCCAAAAAAAGGCGCGCCCGGCAACCAAAGTACCCGGAATTCGCCGCTTTTACAAGCCTGCAAAGAACGCTCGAATTGCTGATGCGGGTGGTGCCGCGATGATCCGACGGCCCGCCACGCCGACCGGATTAAGGCGCCGTGAGAATTTATCGGACAGCTATCGCTTATCGCTCCTGGAGGGCGTTTGGAGCCCGCGCAGCTACGATGCTCATCGGCCCCATCAGTCAGCTCATATAGAGTTCTCTGGCTCGTTGCCTCTTTCGACCGGTTCGTCCGACTCTGGTCAGTCGACTAACCTTTGCTAAACTTGGAGGTCTTTAATCGGGTCGTCCGCCGCAGCGCCAGGGCGACCAGGCGCCGGCCGGGTGTCGTTGCGCATCTTGCGGATCTTTCAGATGCCCGCCGTCCGCCATGGAGGTTTTTGATGCCGTTTCTCTGTTTTTTGCGGCCGGTAATCGCGTTGCTGGTCGCAACCGCGTCCGAGCCGCCTGCCAAACCCGCTGAAACCCCAGACGCGCCGGCAAACGGACCCCGGCTGAAGCTGTCCCAGGACTCCTGGAACTTCGGCACGGCGCGGCACCTGGAGCACCTTGAGACCACCGTCCAGCTCTCCAATACCGGTACCGCGGAGCTGCGGATTTCCAACGTAAGCACAAGCTGCGGGTGCACCGCGGCTCAGCCGGAAAAGCGTGTACTCCTGCCCGGCGAATCCACGCCGCTAAAGATCACTTTCAACACGCGCGGCAAAAACGGCCCGACCTCGGCCAACGTGTGGATTGAGTCCAACGACACGTCCGAGCCTAAGAAGGCCTTGCGCGTGGAAGGCAAGGTTAAGCGCGCCGTCAAGATAGAACCTGAATTCGCCGTCTTTCGTCTTCTTAGCCCGGACGAGCTAATGTCCACGCGGGTGCGCGTCGTGAACACCACCCCCCAACCCATGCAGTTGAAGCTGCAGGACTACGCGTCTGGGAAGTTCACGGCCGAACTGAACGAGATTCGCGCCGGTCAGGAGTACGAAATCGTGATCACTACCAGGCCGCCGATCACGCAGCGGCGGATGGCAGATATGCTGCATGTGACCACTGGTCTGGAAGACGAGCCGCGCCTGGAGATATCCACGCAAGTCCTGCAAATCGACCGCGTGAATTTTCTTCAGCCGGCCCTGCTGGTGATCGGCGAGCGTGGCGAAACTCTCGAGGCCACTGGGGAGATCGAGTACTTCGGGAATGATCCCGCATTCCGCATCACGAAGGCGGAGTGCGATGACCCGCACGCTATCGTACGATTGGGCGCGCCCTTTGCGCCGGAGGCAAACCGCGCGGGACGCAGGCCGACCTCAATCGTGAAGTTTGTGGCGGAGTTCCCTCCGCAGACGGTGTTCCCGCCCGGCGGCCTGCCGATTCGGGTGCACACGACAGACCCGGAGTATCCCACGCTGACAATCTATGCCACCACCGACACTGTTGAGTATCGCGATCTAAGCGCGCGTGCCCGCGGCCGGAGCCAACGAAAGACGCCCTGACCGCTTTGGCCGAAAAGGAGACTGCTTCACCGGAGCTGTTCATGAACACGTTGATTGCCGTCCTTGTCAATCCCAGAAGCGCCGTGCTGATGCTTGCGCTGGGCGCGGTGCTGTCTGCACTCACTTGTGAGAACGCCCTTGCCCAGCCGGCCGGCCCCGCCGCAGAGGGCGCCGCAGGGGTGCCCGAATCGGCTGACAGCAGCGGCGTGCCGCGCCTGGAACTCTCGCCGACGGCCTTGAATTTTGGCGAGGTCTGGCAGGGCGAGCGGGCTGCCGGCGATTTCACCGTCAGGAACGTCGGGACCGCGCCGCTCACGCTGACGCTCAAAAGTTCGTGTGGTTGCACGGTGGCCAGTAAGCCGCGTTCGCCACTGGAGCCGGGCGAATCAGACACGTTTCGAATCACTTACGACACCTTGAAACGCAAGGGCAAAGCGAACCAAACCGTCACTCTCACAACGAACGACCCGGATCAGCCGAATGTGCGCATTGCGGTGACCGGCGAGGTGAAGCCGTTGTACAGCACGTCGCCGGCGGAGGGGCTGGTCTTCGATCGTTTGACGAGTGACTCGCAGGTCACCCAGACGCTGCGGATTGAAAGCAAATACGAGGGGCCGCTCCATCTGAAGTTGCGTCCGGATCAGGCCTTCGGGCCGTTCACGATCGAGCTGAAGGAGGTCGAGCCCGGCGTGGCCTATGAGCTCGTCGCCACGACGAAGCCGCCCTTAACGGACGACTTCGCGCGCACCACGGTGGTGATTGAAACGGACGTGGAACGCTCGCCGGAGATTCACATTCCGGTTCACGCCCGGGTGCTCCAGGACGTTTCGATCCGCCCAAAGGTGCTCCGCGCCCAGCGCATGCTTATAACCCCCAAAGAAGAAGAAATCACCGTGACTTACAGGGCCGACAAGCCGATCCGGATCACTGAAGTCCGGCCCAGCACGCCCAGCATCAGTTTTGAGCTGTTGTCGCCGCGGCCGGCACGCGAAGGCAGCGACTGGACCGCCCAGCCCATCCGTGTGATTTTGCCCCCGGGCGACCAGTTGCCGCCCGGCGACCAGTTCATCACCGTGCTCACCGATTCGGCTGAACCGCGCTTCCAGGAGCTGCGCGTCGTGGTCCGGGATGTGCAGCCGGGCACGCCGGCCGCTTCGCCGGCAGCGGAGTCGAGCGAGAATGATGGAGCAGAACGATAATGATGATGGCTGAGCCGCTATCTTCTGTATGACAGGAGCAACAGCCGTGCTGCGATCGGGCGTGAGAATCCTGGTGCTTCTGGCGGGCGCGACGCTTATTGGCGTAGGCTACGGCCGCTACCGGCAGATACCGCTGGTGCCGGACGTGCAGCAGATCAAGGAAGAACGCGACCAACGCGCTATTTGGGTGCAGCAGACCGGCATTGATCTGCCCGATTTTGTACGGCACTACCAGGCGGGCCGGCTCGTCATTGACGCACGCGCGCCGGAGGCGTTCGAGGAAGGGCACCTGGACGCCCCGTTAATCATGAATATACCGGCCGAGGCCGCGCACGACTGCCTTCATCGGGCCTTGTCTTTCATCGGGACGCCGATCGTGATCTATTGTTCTTCGGCGGACTGTGAATCGGCCCAGGAACTGTGGAATGACATGCGCTCCTGGGCCTTCCCGCCCGAGACGCTGCGCGTCTTTCACCCCGGCTGGGTAGGCATTCGGGAGGCGAAGTTGCCGATCGCCTGCGGGCCCGACATGTTTCAGGACGATCCGTGGCGGCAGAGTGAGGAAGTAGAGACGTCCGTCGCCGAGGATTATGCGGACGCCGCTGCCGAGAGCGGCGATGAGCCGCAGGGCGACGATTCGCCGGGCGCGGAAGAAGAACAGGAGGCCCCATGACCACCGCGGCGTCTGGCCGGAATGCGAGCTGGATAGGGTGGGCAGTTCTGGAATGGACGGCCCGGCTCGCCGTGGCGTTGCTTTTCATATACACCGGCTACACCAAGGTCATGGACCCTGCGACCTTCATCAAAGAGGTCCGCAGTTATGAGCTCATGCCATTGGCTTTGAGCAACTTCACCGCACTGGTTCTGCCGTGGGTGGAGATCATTGCCGGGCTGCTCTTGATAGCGTCCGTCTGGCGTCGCGAGGCCCGTATTCTCTTGGCGCTGATGTTGGTGGTGTTCATTGTCGCCAAGGCGGCCGGGCACGGGGGCGACTGCGGCTGCGTGCCGACCTACAGCTTCATCAAGCCGCTGTTTGAGGGCTGGATGGGGTTCGTCACCAATGCCGTACTGTTGCTGCTGCTGGGGGTCGAAACTTTTCTGGAAAGACTGCGCCGCAAACCAGCGCCGGAAGCGCTGCCGGACGTCCAGCAGGAACCGTCCTCGGCTTAGGGCCGTTTAGCGCCACTTTTCCAGTACCAGCGGCTCCAGCGTGATGCCCCAGCCCTGCAGGGCCCATTGCAGCGGGCGGCGGATGAGCTCCCATACTACGCCGATCGCGCCCTGGCCCCACAGGCAAATCATGCCCGACATCATGAAGACGTTGATCGTCAGCAACCAGGAACATACCGCCGGCAGCGGCTGCAT
>JAGPEO010000088.1 GCA_018056925.1 Phycisphaerae bacterium | reverse complement strand
GGCGCGGAGCGGCGGCGGATCGAGCTGCGCCGCCGGGCGTTCGGGTTCGTTTTCCAGTTCTACTACCTGCTGCCCGAGTTGAACGTGCTGGAAAACGTACTCATTACGCGCATGGTCGGCACGAAGACGCTGGGCTGGTGGCGCGGCGGTTCAGCCGCCGCACGGGCGGACGCACTGAGAATCCTCACGCGCGTCGGCATGCACGAGCGCCTCAAGCACCGGCCAAACGAGCTTTCGGGCGGCGAGCGGCAGCGGGTCGCGCTGGCGCGGGCTCTGGTGCACAAGCCGCGCGTCCTCTTCGCGGATGAGCCAACGGGCAACCTCGACGCCGAAGCCGGCCGCAAAATCATGGATCTGCTGAAGGAACTGCACCACGAAGGGCAGACCATTGTCATGGTCACACACGATTCGGGCGTAGCGCGCTACGCGGACCGGGTGCTCTTGCTGGCCGACGGCCGATTGCAGCCCGCGTCAGTCTAGGTAGCAGAGCCGGCTCGTGTCGAGCCGGAGTTTGACCAGAGTACCCCCAATTGCTCAGGCTGAACGCTTAACAGGCATCGGTGCTGGCGCTTCGGGCTCGAATGTTACGGGACTACGGCCCGCAGCCGCGCCTGAAGCAACCAACCCTCCCCCAGCGGCTTGATCACCGGCTTCGGCTCCAGGCGCAGGCAGTCCGCTATCCGGGCCGGTCCGCTGCCTGCCAGCGGACCAGGAGCCGCGGCGCCGCCGACCAGCATCGGGGCCAAGTAGATTTGCAGCTCATCCCCCAGCTTCTGTTCGAAGAAGCGCCCCAGGACCTGGCCGCCGCCTTCTACGAGAACATTCGTCATTCCATGCGCACCTAGAGTATCCAGCACGGGCGGCAACGACACACCGGCGCCGCTTGGATCCGGCGGAACCACGTGTACCTGGCAGCCGGCCGATCGCAGTCTGCGGATGCGGCTGCGCGCAGCGCGGGGGCTGCAGAAGAGCCAAGTGGGCGTTTGCCGGGCCGTCCGAACGAGCTGCGAACGCTCGGGCGTGCGCAGGGCCGCATCCAGGACAACACGCGTGGCGATCCGGCGCGGCCGCCCGATGCGGCAGGTGAGCATCGGGTCGTCGTGCTCGGCCGTTCGCCGCCCGACGATGATCGCATCCAGCCGCCCGCGAACGCGGTGTGCATGCGCCCGCATGCTCTCGCCGGAAATCCACCTGGCATCCCCCGTGCGGGTGGCAATCTTGCCGTCCAGACTTTGGGACCACTTGAGTATCACCCACGGACGTTTCTGCCGCATGAGCTTGATGTATGGCGCGTTCAGTTCGGCCGCTTCACGCTCCAGCAAACCCACTTCCGTCTGAATGCCGGCTTTCTTCAACGCGCGTAGGCCGCCGCCCGAAACGAGCGCGTTCGGATCGCGCATCGCGGCAACCACACGCGCCACACCGGCCTCGATCAGAGCGGCGGTGCAGGGCGGCGTCTTGCCCTGATGGCAGCACGGCTCCAGTGTCACGAAGACCGTGGCGCCGCGGGCATTTTTTGAATTACGCTGGCATTTGCGCAATGCCTCGATCTCGGCGTGCGGTCCGCCGAACCGGCGGTGATACCCTTCCCCGAGCACCTGGCCACCGCGCACGATGACGCAGCCGACCATCGGATTCGGCTCAACCCAACCCTGGCCGCGCGCCGCAAGCTGCAGCGCGCGACGCATGTAGGTTGCCTCACTTTCTGCCCTGCTCATGAGTGCTCGCTAATATACACTGCCGACCCCGCCGCGGTCTCAAGCGGCTCGGCGCCAGAACAACGTATTGAAAGGCCGTCGGCCGCGGGGACCAGGTTACTGTGCGGCCAGCGTGCGCTCTGATTCCAGCAGAAAATCCTGGTCGGTCAACTGCACGTTCGTGTCCAGGTCCTTGTAGAAGTACGCCGCGTCTATACGGCCGTCAGTGTGCTTCAAGACCGTGCCCGAAGGCACATCGTTTTTCGTGTCTATGTATAGTTCCTGAATGGGAACCGGGTGTTGCGCATCCGAGTACACCAGCCGGATGTGGTGAACCGTCGCGCCGGTTTCAGGCAACTCGAACAAGCCTTGGTACGTCACGACGACCGCGTCCCCGGCACCGTCCATCGAGGTCACGGTCTGTTCCATGAGCCGTTCCAGCCCGAAGTCGGTCATGGGCCGTTTCGACTCCCCCCAGATCACCGGCGTCCGCAGGTCCACCTTGTTAACCGCCGGCGGAGGCAGCAGGAGCGGAATCGCCCAGCGCGTGACAAAGCGCAACTGGTTGTCGAACTGTCCCGCGACGTACGACGACTCGAGGTATTTCATGTCTTCATCAAGCCATTTCATGCGCACGCTGAACGGGTCGCGGCGGAACCAGCATTGAATGTGCTCCGGCCCCTGCAGACGATTCAGCAGCCCGCGGCGCTCGTAGCGCGTGAACTCCAAGGCGTATTGCTTCAACTCGCCGCACTTGGCCAGCACCTGCCGCAGGTACCCGGCCGGATCCTGGCGCACGCGATCGGCGCGCGTGTCCGCTTCGGCCGCCGTCAAACCGCTGACAGGCGCGGGGCGGGCTTCGATGCGGGCCGCCACCGGGCCCGACGACGGTCGCGCACAGCTTCCGATCATCCCGAGCAGGGCGATTGAACACAACAAGAACCATTCCACGGCCCGCTTGAACACACCGCTACTCCTGGTCAGCTTGGCCCGCCGGTGTACAAAGGGTGCCACAGTCCGCCTGGCACGCGCAAATCTGTCGCGGCAAGAGTCGTTCGTCATTGACCGCAACGCCGCGCTTCAACAAACGCTTCCACACACGACGGCTGCCACCCGATCCACACCCTCACTATCTTACCATCGCCATCCAACACGCGCAAAATCGGCAGGTTAACGGGCTGTTCTACAGCCGCTATCGGCCCGGCCAGAATGTGCGTCGGGCCCGCCGGAAGCTGCGCGATCGAGCGGCGCGCGGCGGACGTGTCCTGATCCAGGTTCAAGCAAATCACGGGGATTTCAGAATCGCCCAGCTCGTCGCGCGCGGCTTGCAGTTGTGCCAGTTCGGCCAGACTGCGCGGCTCATCCGTGCGCCAAAGTAGTTCCAGGCAGGCGTGCCTTCGCACACTTTCGCTCGAAACCATCTGAGCGCGTGCATCAGGCAACGTCCACGGAACGGCGGTGCGGCCGAGCCAGCGCTGGGCGTAGTTTGCCATCTGCCGGACCTGGTCGGCTTCCGCCGTCCAGCGCTGCCGCTTGGCACGAGCCAGCGTGCGGAATGGGGAATCCTGGCGAGTAAGCTCGGTGGCCATGCCGGCCCAGAGCCGGTCGAGGTTGCGCAGCGCCTCCTCGACCGTTTCCGGACGATCTTGTATCTGCCTCAGCAAGCTGCTTTCACGGCGCACCGCCAGCTCGTACTGCTCGGCTTCGGCGGCGCGGCGCTGAGCCCAACCCGGCGGCATGCTGCTGCGCGAGCGTAGAACTCCAGCCGATTCAGTCCGCCGATTGGCCGGCTTATCAATCTCGATGTTCTCAAAGCGAGTAACGCAGCCCGCAGCCCGGTCGAACCAGTACTTCCCCTCGCACGAATGTCCCAACACTTCGCCAGCGCCAGGCGGATAGGCGGTTACGAACTCCACGCGCGTCGTGCCCGGCTGCTCTGCGTCGTCTTCGGCCCGACAATGCCGCCGGCGGCCGAAGAGGCCGGCCGGTGCGCTCCACGAGCTTCCGCTTTCAACCGCGCTGGCTTGGACCGGCAGGACCTCCCATGCACTTTCCATCTCGATCGCCTGCTCCTGCATGGCTGAGGTCATCGTTGCCCGCCCCCGGCTGTCGATACGTACAACCACGCCGCGCATCGGCTCAGCTCGATTATCGACAATGCGTATGAAATCTAGCAGGAGTAGCGCCTCGCCATTCTTGAGAGCCAGGCACCATATTTCGATCTGACCGAAACAGCGCTCGCCCGCCGCGCCGGGCGTGAGCGGCGTGCTCTCAGAGCGAAGTTCGTAGACCAGCCGATCGCCGGGCTCAAAGCGGTACGCCGACGGCGGCCGCGACAAGAATCCCTGCGCGACACTCGGCAGAACCATCGCCTGCGCCAGCGCCAAAAAGTGACAGCAAGCTAACATGCCCGCGTTTGTACCTAGCGGCCACCGCACCCGCAACGGGATGGTTTTGGGTCCTAGTACTAAGAGATTTCGCATTTTTTAACTTTTACAGTTGATTATTGCCGGTGCTGGTAGCCACATCGTCCTATAAAACATGAGCTTTCTGGCTGGAAATCGCCACCTTCATGCGGCAGGATTATTCTCGGCGGCTGTAAGCCTTTCATTGTCAGGGACTTATGTACGCTGAAGCGCGTCGCGCCGCCCGCCGGCTCAATTTATACTTGAACCGATACTGCCGGGTGTGGTAAAAATGTCATTGGCTTGTAGGGCTGAGGAGTCGTAAGCGGCTTTTGTGGCCAGCGGTTCGAGGCTGCATGTTGCCGTGGAGTGTCGGGCGCAGCAAGGTCCGTCCGATCAAGGAAAGAGGAATGCCATGAAACTAGACCGATCAGGAATGCGGGCGCTTGGCGCACTAGTAGTCGTGCTGTCTTTTGTCGCCGGCAGCGCGCTGGCCGACGTTTCCGAGGTTGTGCTGAGGATCACTGCCTCCTCTGGCCGCGGTACCGGCGTGTTGGAAATCACGGCTGATGAGGGCATATGGGACGGCGGCGACTTTTTCTGGTCCAACACAGAAGACATTAGTCTAATGAGTGGTGACCAGGTCGTGGGCACCATCGTGAAGGACAGCTACATCGCCATTTCTTCCAACCCGCAGATCGCCATGGGGTTTTCGTTTCAAGCGGGCGATGCTGCCACTGACGTGACGTTGACTTCGGCGTTGCTGTCGTTCCCGACGATCGCAAATGCAAGCGCCCGTGCGGACGCCGCGTTCACGGTTATGGATATCATGGGCGAGGGTGTCTCGCTGGTCGGCCTGCAACCCGGCGGCGGAGCTTACCGCGCTTACTACAACGACTCGATCACTTTCGCGGAAGCGATCGGCCCGATCGACGTGATTCCACCGGCGACGTTGGCAGAAGGCAATTTCGCCTACCCAGGCGGCGGGGCCCACGTTCCGATCGGCGTCGCGAGCAACATGGGCGCGGAAATCGCGTTCTCGCTTTCTGCGTACGGATTCGTCAGCGGTTCTTCGAATTTCGAAATTGTCCCCGAGCCGGCTGGACTACTTCTGCTGGCCGTCGGGGTTTGTGTGCTGCGTCGCCGCTAGGCAGCGCCTGTAGGCCAGGTGCTGTTCGGACGGCAGCGCGGAGCAGCGGTAGAGGTGAGAGAGGAGACGAGCATGAGAACTAGATGCCTGTCGCTAGGACTGGTGTTGGCGCTGGCTTCGGGCGCGCTGGCAGATTTGTCCGACATTTCCGAAGTAATTTTCAGGATTGAGGCGACAAATGCGTCCGGGACAGGTGTCCTGGAGTTCACTCGGGACCAGTTGGTCTACAACCCATCGACGTCCACTTACATTTGGAACACGGCAACGCAGTTCATCTACGACGAGTTCTTCACGCCTATCGCGACGCTGCAGAACGCGAACATGGCGTTGCAGTTGGACTCGACCAAGAAGATCGCCGGTGCTTTCGCGGTTCAATCGGGCAGCTCCGACACCATCTTCACAATCACGATGCCGCAATTGACCTTCGCCACCTTGGCGACACCTAGCGCCGCGGCCGGGCTGGCAATCAACGTGACCGATACGAACAACAACGGCGTTGCCATGCAGGCCCTTCCCTCGGCGGGCGGTATCCTTATTACCCATTACAACGGTCTGGTCCCCACCGGTACCCTTTTTGAGGAGGTGCTGCCGGGCGTGACGACTCCGACGGGGAGCACCAGCACGTTGTCGTTCGTCCCCTACTCGCCGCTTCCGTTTGCGGTGAGCGACATGAACTCGCAGTTGGCCTTCAGCCTGACCGCCGGAGATCTGGGCGGCGGAACGCACTACTTCCAGATCATCCCGGAACCGGCTGGCTTGGCGCTGCTGGCGGGCGCGCTGCTGTTGCTCGGCCGGCGCCGCTAGTTCTACCCCTAGAATTCAAACCGGGAGGGCGAGTGCGCGAGCCTCGCCCTCCCGTTGCTTTATTGCCGCTACTGAACAAATCCGCGGAGCCAACTCGCGCAGGAAGTATGAACGCTCGGCGCGGCGAACCGCCTGGCCGCCCGGATTTGCCGGGCGATCAGATCATCCCACCGGACCGGCGGCGAATGCCGCACCTAGCTCAGTTCAGCGAAAACATCCGTCGTGAAGATGAACACTTCGGTACGCGGGTCGCGCCAGGCATCCGCCGGCAAGCCGGCTTTCTCGCTGCAACAGCGCGAAAGGAATTCCTCGCGGCTGAATCCGTATTCCGTCGCAACCTGCGGCAGGAACAAACCGCGGTTGCGGCCGCGGCCGACGATGATCCCATGCCGGCCGAGTTCGAGCTGCTGCAGGTCGCGCAACGGCTGGGGCCGGGACATCACAGAGACTTCGATCTCCACCGCGGGGAGTTCTGCCAACGTCACCGGATGAAAGCGCGGATCCTGCAAGGCCGCACAGACCGCCGCCCGGCGCACGGCTGCGGTTAGGGATTCTTGCGGTTCCAGCAGGCCCATGCAGCCGCGCAGGCGGCCAAGCTTGTGCAGGGTAACGAAGACGCCCCCAAACTCAGGCTCATGCTGAGCTGGCGCGGCACAATCAGCCGCGGTTTCGCCATAGCGTACTGCGTGCTCGATGGCATCGCGCGCAATCGCAGGCCAGCAGGACTGCGGTCCTCGTTCGGGAATCGGCATTTTGAGCCACACACAAAGGGCGGCGTAGCGTCTACCAGCTTATGGGGGCGGCACCAAGGTTCCGCATCGGCAGATTAGCTCATGCCGCGGGCCTTTAGAACTTTCCAAAGAATGAGAACCCCGATCAACAGCGCCACCATGATGATGTAATACGTCGCGCCTAACTCAGCCAGCAGCATCATAGCTCCGCTCACACAAGACCTCCTGCCAGTCACTCCGCCTACGATGCAGAGCGTACCCCTAGTTACCCGACCGGACGCAGGCTGTCAACGGCCGCTACAACGGACAATGCGATACTAAAACCATCTTGATTTGATAAATCGAAAAACGCAGCGGCCAACATGCCCGACGGCTTCGCGTCAGCGCTCGTCACGCACTGCCTCGGCAAACCGAACATAACATCTTGGCCGATCAGCAGTTCCAACATCTTCGCCCATCCTGGGTGGCGCACGACCGTCATTTCTCGCCTTTCCGATGTGCATATGCGCGCCTCCTCCACATTCGCCTAAGTCCCTGTGGCGCATGACGTTGCGAATGTCCACCTCTCGACTCCAAAAACGGTATGGATCTTGCTACAGTTAGATCAATTTGGTGCGGTTTCGTTTCCTGCGCACACGATGGCGCTGTTGGTCCGGCCACCGTCCGAGCCCAACGCGTTTAGCCTTAGGGAAATTGGTTTGAACACATGGAGGAACTGATGAGTAAAGCTAGATTTGTTTGCTTGGCCCTGGCCGGCTTGGTGTTGGCTGCCCCATTCACTTGTCGGCCGTTCGCAGCTACCGACCCATACACGAGTTTCATCGCGGGCGTGGGAAATCAGGCCATCTCGCAGGGCGTTTCGGCCGGCCTCGCGAACACTAACGATACAATCGCCGATCTGCTCCAGACGCCGCTGACGAATCTCTATCAGAGCCTCTGGACCGGCTGGGTGGACTATACCTTCCCCCGCGACCCCACCTACGGAACGCTTCTGGTGCAGTAGTACGCGGACTATTGCCTCCGGCGTGACTTCGGTACGCTGTTGGACCTCCCGCGCCGCCAATGGCCGGGAGGTCCACTGTTTTCCCCGCCTCGCAAAACCTCAAATTCTGTTACGGCACGCCCGCCGGCCGACCGCTGCGCCGCGGATCGCTGACTCCGACGAGTGTGCCGTCCGGAAGAATCTGCAGCGCCTGCACCACCGCGCCCCGCCGCCGATCGCTGACCTTCAGCCCCGCCCCCTCGAGCGCGCCCCACAAGTCCGCCGCAGGCTGCCCGTCGAAAAACACTACGTCGGGCTGCCACTGGTGATGGAGGCGAACGGCCTCCACTGCGCCGTCCAGCGACTCGCCAAACTCCATCACGTTCAGCAGCACCTGGGCCACGCCGGTGATGATTCGCGGTCCGCCGGAGCCGCCCAGTGCCAGCACCGGCCGCCCCCCCTGCACGACGATGGTCGGGCACATACTGGATAACGGCCGCTTGCCGGGCCCCACGAGATTGGCCTCGCCCTGCAGCAAGCCGTACAGATTCGCCTGCCCACGCACCGTCAGAAAATCGTCCATCTCGTTATTCAGAAGAATCCCGTAGGGCTCGGCCACGACCAGCGAGCCGAAGACGCCGTTGATGGTCTCGGTCAGAGCAACGACGTTGCCCAGGTGGTCGGCCACGCAAAAGTGCGAAGTGCCCCGATCCTCCGGCAGTTGCCGGCTGCCGAAGTCTTCAGGATTCTGTCCCGCTTTCAGCGCCAAATCGCACGCGTACTGTTTGTCCGTCAACCGCGCAACCGGAACCGGCGTGAAATCCGGGTCGCCCAACCAGCGCGCCCGGTCGGCAAAGGCGTGTTTGAAGGCCCGCGCCAGGGCGGCCGGGTACAAGTCGGAATCCTTGCTACGCAGCTTCGTCACCCCGCCAACGTCGGCGGCCAGGCACTGCAGGATGTTCAACGCCTCAATCAGACAAACACCTCCGGATGACGGAGGAGGCATTGTGACCAGTTCGTACTCGCCCATTGCCGCGCGGATCGGCGCGCGCTCCAGAACGCGGTAATTCCGCAGATCCTCCGGCGTCAGCTCTCCCCCGCTCGCTTTGACCGCGCTTACGATCGCCGCGGCCACCGGTCCTTCATAGAAAACGCGCGGCCCCTCTTGCGCGATCAGTCGCAGGCCCCGGGCCAGATCCGGGCGTTTGAGTCGCTCGCCGATCTGCGGCAGTTTGCCCTTGTTCAACAGCGTTTCGTAAAGAACCTTGTATCGCAGCATCAGGGCCGGCGACTTCTCCAGCACCGCCAGCGCTTCCTTGCAAGCGCCGCGATAATGGGCATCCACCGCGAAGCCCGCCTCGGCCAGAGCCGCCGCCGGCCGAATGAGCTCCTTCAGCGGCTGGGTGCCGAAGCGCCGGTTAATCTCGACCAGTCCGGCCAGTTGTCCCGGAACGGCCACCGCGTTGCCGCCGTAAACGCTCGGCGAAAAACCGTCGCCCTGCTGGGCCGCCAGTTCTGCGTACCGCTCGGGCGTGGCGGCTTGCGGGGCGCACTCGCGGAAGTCCAAAACCACGAAGCGCTTTTCCGCAGCCACCCAGGCCACCATGAACCCGCCGCCGCCCAGGCCGGTGCTCTGGGGCCGCGCCACCGCCAGGGCGAACGACGTGGCCACCGCTGCGTCAAATGCATTCCCGCCCGCGGCCAGCACATCGGCCCCAATTTGCGAGGCCTCCGGCGAGTCGCTGGCCACCATGCCGGTCCGGCCGCGCGCCAGCCAGGGCGGGTCGGCAGCCCGCGCCGCGCCGCCGGGCAGCCACAGGCAGACAGCCAAACTCAAGAAAACTGTCGCGCGCCGCTGGTGCGCCATGGTCAGACTCCTATCATACGTGCGTGTTTAACCGAACAGGTGCCGCATTTTAACCCGGCGGTTCGGCGACTGGGAATCGAGAGGAACAGTCAGAGGGCCCGGCCAATCTGGCGCAGGACTAAAGAGATCGATGCAAGTAACTCGCAACATCGCCGACACGCGAAACGCCGTCGCGGAGGCGCGACGCTCTGGGCGGCGGATCGGCTTTGTACCTACCATGGGCGCCCTACATCGTGGACACGCTTCGCTGATCGACGCCGCGCGCCGTGACGGCACCTACACCGTGGTCAGCATCTTCGTAAACCCGTTGCAGTTCGGGCCTAACGAGGACTTCCAGAAGTACCCACGCGACGAAGCCGCCGACCTGCAGGTATGTCAGCAGGCCGGAGTCGACCTGGTCTTCATTCCTTCAACCGACGAACTCTGCCGGCCCGACGCCGTCACCCGCGTGCACGTCGCCAAACTCACCGAAACGCTGTGCGGCGTCTCGCGCGCCGGTCACTTTGACGGCGTCACCACCATCTGCACCAAGCTGTTCAACATCGTGCAGCCCGACGTCGCCTATTTCGGCGAAAAGGACTTTCAGCAGCTCGCGGTCGTGCGGCGCATGGTGCGCGACTTGGATATGCCGTTGGAAATCGTCGGCTGCCCCACCGTCCGCGAAGAAAACGGCTTGGCCATCAGCAGCCGCAACATGTACCTCACGCCGGCCGAGCGCGATCAGGCGGCTTGTCTATATGACGGCTTGATCAAAGCCCGGAACCGGATTCACGCCGGCGAGCGCAATGCATCCAAGATCACCGCACTGCTGCGCGACGTGATCACCGCCGCCGGGCCGGCACGCATCGATTACATCCGCCTGGTCGATTCCGAAACCATGCAGCCGGTCGAACGCATCAGCGGTCCGGTTCTGGTCGCCCTCGCCGTCCATATCGGCGCGGCCCGCTTGATCGACAGCTTCTTCGTGGACCCCGGCCGCCGCGGCGCTTAGGATGTCCGGTTCGAGCCCCGGCGGCGATATGCAGTCATCGGCCGTATCAAAGCCGGCCGCAGATTCGCGAGGTTGACCTGAACCATGATGCCCGTGGTTTTCCGCATCCCGGTTGTGAATATCGACGTGCCCGGCTACGGCCTGGTGATGATGCTGGGCTTTTTGCTGTCGGTGGTCTGGGCCGTCCGCCGCGCTACCAGGTCCGGCGGGAACCCGGACGTGGTACTCAATTGCGCTTTCATTGCCCTGATCGGCGGCGTGGGCGGGGCGCGGCTCATGTACGTGGTGCACTACTGGGACGAGCAGTTCGCGCCGCTGGGAAACTGGGTGGCGATCCTGTTGCGGGCCACCCTCGGCGTGCGCGACGGCGGCCTGGAGGTATACGGCGGGTTCATCGCCGCCACGCTGGGCGTCGTTATATACATGCTTTTCTGGGGTCACTCGTTCCGCTGGTATTTGGACATCATGGCGCCCTCGGCCGCGCTGGGCATGGGACTGGGACGGCTCGGCTGCTTCCTCAACGGCTGCTGCTGGGGATTGCCGTCTGACCTGCCGTGGGCGGTGCGCTTTCCGTTCGGCAGCAACGCGTTGATTCAGCAATGGCAGTCGGGACAACTCGACCTTCCAAAGGAACTGTTGTGGTTTCCGCCCAACGGCGTGCTGACGGATGGCCGCCCGGCCGCTCCTCTGCCACGTGAAATGCTGCGAATGACGGAGGCCGAGTTTGCCAAAATCAAAAGCGCCGCGGCGGCAATTGGCCAGCGCCAAAAGGAGCTCACGGCGCGGCGCGCCCTGGCCACCAGCGCCGCCGAACAAGCCGAGTTGGACCGCGAGGAGAACCGTCTGCGGGCTGAGCTTGGTTCCCTCGCCGCTTCGCTCGGAGGCGGCTGCGCCAGCGGCGCGGCTCATGCGGAGGTCCTGCTGGCCATGCAAGCTTCCGGCCTGAGCCTGACACAGCTTCAGGAGCTGGCCCGGCAGTATCCGGCGTTGCCGGTCCATCCGACGCAGCTCTATTCCGCGCTCACACTGATCCTCTTGGCGTTGCTGCTCAACGCACTGTACTGGCGGCGAACGCGCGACGGGCAGGTGATCTGTACCATGCTGCTGATCGAACCCTGGACGCGGTACATCCTGGAGACGATCCGTGCCGACAACCCGGTCGACACTTTCCAGTTCACGATCTCACAGTTCATAGCGCTGATGATTTCCCTGATCGGCCTGGCCGGCCTGATCGGTTTGCAGTACGCCAAACCGCGCTCGCCGCGCGCCAAGTTATGGGAGCCGCCCCCGGCCGACGCGCCGGCAAACGGCAAGAAGAAGGGCCAATCCGCAAAGGCCTGAGACGGAGCAGAGCCGGGGCGTGTCGCCCCGGTGACCGCCGTTGGCCCCCGACCTGCTCTGATCGTCTTCGTAGCGGGCGGGACCTCGTCATCGCTCAAATACTCCCTGCCGAACCGCTGACTCCCTACTCGTGTCCACGCGCCCCTTGGCAGCCCCCCTCGTCATGATATACTCAGAATCTTTGCACAATTTGCCGCTTTAGGCGCGCACGGAGACTGGTGAATGGCTGCTTTCCAGATCAGCGATATTCGCAACGTCGCCCTCGTCGGCCACTCCGCCGCGGGCAAAACCACCCTCGGCGAGGCCATACTGCACAAGGCGGGCGTGAC
>JAGPEO010000087.1:7031-12316 GCA_018056925.1 Phycisphaerae bacterium | reverse complement strand
CAAGAATGTCGAAAGCGCCTTTTTTGCCGGCTAGATGGTCCGCCAGCAACTCCTCATCGCGTCGGGCGTCCACAGCTTCCAACCTCAGGTACGGCAATGCGAGCGGCGAGTTCGCCGCAAGCCGGCGAATGGGCGGTGAAAAGCGTTAAAGCCTGCCCCTGCCGCTACTTATCGGGCTCGCTCACGATTCGAGGATAACAGAAACCGCAATTTTTTTCGCCCCCGCGCAGGCACAATCGCCGCCTTATTCGAGAGCTGCCCGAACACCCGCCCATGCGGCGGCGCCATGCCCAAGCACGCGTGCCATGCCCAAGCCGCGTAGCGGCGCGGGCATGCCGCCGCCAGTCGCTCCACAGTTGCCACACCGCCCGTTTGTGCCGCAACCCACGGCGCATTGACCGGCTCAGACGTCACGTCAGTTCCGCGGCAGAGGCCCGCTGCGCGAGGCGCGTTCTGGCCAAGTCGATAGCCAGACGAATCGCGGCCCGCATGCTGCCCGGGTTGGCCCGGTTTCGACCGGCAATATCGAAGGCCGTGCCGTGATCGGGGCTGGTGCGCACTGCCCCCAGGCCCAACGTGAGCTGCACGGCGCGGTGGAAGGCCAGCGCCTTGAGCGGGATGAGACCCTGATCGTGATACATCGCCACCAGGCCGTCGAATTGCCCGGCCACTTCGGGCGTGAAGGCGGTGTCCGGCGGTAGGGGCCCGGTGACGTCTATTTGCGCGCTGCGCGCCATTGCCAGGGCAGGCTCGATGATGCGCTGCTCCTCATCGCCGAGCATCCCGTTTTCGCCGGCGTGCGGATTCAGCCCCAGCACGCCGATGCGCGGGCGCGGGATTCCGAACCACTCGCGCAAAGCCCGGTCCAGAAGATCGATCGGCTGGTGCACCAGGCCGATGGTGAAGCGGTTGCGCAACTCGAACAACGGCACGTGCGCGCTCGCCAGCGCCACCCGCAGCTCGTCGGCGACGAAGGCCATAGTGACGCGCCGCGTCTCGAACATGTCCGACAGCAGGTGCGTGTGACCGACCGCACGATGCCCGGCCAGTTTCCAGGCCTCTTTGGAAATCGGGGCGGTAACCAGTGCGTCTATCAGCCCGGCTTTCAGGCTGCGGATGCCTGCCTCGACAAAGCGGTAGGAAGCTTCGCCCGCCAGAGCCTCGGGTCCGCGCGTGCCGTTGACGCGCACCGCCGGCAGCTCGTCGAAATCAGCGACCAGCACGCCGCTACCGACGCGGGCGCCCGCTTCGAACGGCTCGCGCCACCAGAAGGGGTTGATTTCCGCCGCATCAGCGGCGACCGCCAGCACATCGTGCAGGCCGAAGATGATGAAGCGCGCTTGTGAACGCAACTCCGGGTCGGCCAACGCTTTGACCGTGACCTCGGGGCCGACGCCGAGCGGATCGCCCATGCTTATGCCGATGAGCGGGCGGCCATTCGTGTTGGTAAACGCCGGGGTAGGCATCAAACAAAACCGCGGTCGCGCAGCGCCTCCAACGTGATAGTGTCGGTTTTGGAGGGCTCGCTCCCCCGTAGCGCCTCTAGCCGGCTCAGAACGAACCGCGCCAGGACGTCCGTCTCTATGTTTACGAGGTCGCCGGGCTTGCGGCGGCCGAGCAACGTGCGCTCGCGCGTCACGGGAATCAGCGCGACCGAGAAGCCTTCGTCGGTGACATCGACCACGGTCAGGCTGACGCCGTCCAGGGCGACCGAGCCCTTGCGAACGATGTACGGCCGCAAATCGGCCGGAGTGGAAAGCCACAGCTTCCACTGGCCGCCGCTACGATCCACGCGCACGACTGACCCCACGCCGTCGACATGGCCTTGCACGAAGTGCCCGTCGAGGCGATCGCCGATGCGTAGCGCGCGCTCGAGATTGACGGCATCACCGGGACGAAGCAATCGCAGAGCGGTGTTGTGCCAGGTTTCCGGAATTACATCGAAGCAGCCGATCGCCTGGCGGATCGCCGTCAGCGTCAGGCAGGCGCCGTTGACGGCCACGCTGGCGCCGGGCCGCAGTTCGGCGAACAGCCCGCCGCCGTCAATCTCAAGCCGCTGGGCCGCCGCGTCGGACGTGCCATTGCGCGGCGCGTGCGCCAGATGTACGACGGTGCCCAAGCTTTCGATGATCCCGGTAAACAAGCGTAACTCTCGCGTGCGGCGGCTTTCAAAGTGCCGAGGCCCACAACTACTGATATTAGAGGCGGAGTCGCGATTTCGGGCAAGAATCAGGCGGAGCTGCGATCACGGGCCGGGCCTCGACGCGCCTGAGAAGCACATCCGGCGCAAAAAAGCAGATGGCCGGTCGCGCGAGCGCCCGGCCAAATCGTGAGGGCAAATTCGGCTGCTTTCAGGATGTCGGGCTGAATCAGACCCCCGACTGCCCGAGGAAGGCCAGCACCTGGTTGGCGCGGTCCTTGCCGACCACTTGGGCCACGTCTTCGGAGATAATCACCTCTTGCGGGTTGTGGACCAGGTAACTCACGTCTTCGATCGTGTTGATGTTGTTGTCCTCCAGGAACCAGAGCACGGCTTGCGCTTCTTCCTCGGTCAGAGGCATTTGCTGTACGCCCGCTTGCTGTTCGGCCCAGATTGCCACGTTCTGCACTTCGGCGACGGTCAAGGTCTGGATGTTTCCGCTCGCGATCTTGGCGAGCCCCGTGAGCAGCGGGTCCACGCCCGGACATCCGCCAAGGCTTAATAGCACGCCTCCTGCGAGTACGAATCCTGCGATTTTCGTTTTCAGCATGCCGATCTCCAGGTCAGGGCAATTCCGGCAGCAGCAGCTCGGGATCGAAATCGACGAACAGCCCGATCAGTGTGTCGGAATCCAGGTCTGCCGGCAGACCCGCTGCTACGACTGGATCGCCGAGGACCGTAGCCAGGTCAGCCGGGGTTTCCACCCCGTTACTATCGAAAAAATTGGCTATGTCCTGTGCCTGGGCGTCGGTAAAAGTGAATTCTGAACCGTCGGGCGCGAGCGGTTCGGCCGCGTCGCCGTATATCTGGATCTCGTCCGGAGTAAGCTGATTGAGGGTCCCGGCGACGACCTTGTTATAGGCAGTGCGCAGGTCTCCGCCGAACTGATTGCCGGTGCGTTCGCCGCGCAGCAAGCCGTTAATGATGACTGGACTAAACCCCAGCTCCTCGAGCGCGACGCGTTTCTCCTGCGCCGATAACGTGTTGTTATCGAGGATCGCATCAACGTCGTCGCTTTCCGCAGGCAGCGCGTTCGGGCGGGGGGCATCACAAGCGGTCAGAAGGCCTGCTACCAACAGCAAAACGGTCAAGACACTCGCACGCATGATGCCTCCAATCATTTCTCAGCCAACCTCGCCTGACCAAGAGCCTACGCGCATACCGAATGTCCGTATAGTATATCGTCTAATGGCGGTACGCTCCGCCGCCAATGGCGCCAGGCGGCCGCCCGATAAGCCGGGAGACCAGCATGCGCGTCGCAATCGTCGGCTTTCCGTATTCAGGCAAAACCGCGGTATATCGGGCCGTCACCGGACTATCCCGCGAACAGATTCGCCCGGCCGAAGAGAATCTGGCCGCCGTCAAAATCCCCGAGCCGCGACTGGACTTCCTGGCCGACCTCTTCAAGCCGAAGCGCAAGACCGAAGGCACGATGGAGTTCGTCGACTTGCCGGGCAGCGCCGAGGGCGATCGGGAACAGGCCGGCCTGAGCAAGCATCTGCCTACCTTGCGCGAATCAGAAGCGTTGCTGATAGTGGTCCGGGCGTTCGATTCGGCCTCGGTCCTGCCGCACCAGGGACGGGTTGATCCGCAACGCGACTTGCAGCAGCTTCGGGACGAGATGCTGCTGGCGGACCTGGCGATTTGTGCGGCGCGAATCGACAAGCTTGAAAAAGCGGTCACCAAGCCGACCAAGGACGTGGAGCAACTCAAGCACGAACTGGCCCTCCTTACCCGCTGCCGGGACGCGCTGGAAAACGAAAAGCCCCTGCTGAACGTCGTGCAGCCCGGCGAGGAGGAGAAGATGTTGCGGGCTTTCGGGTTCCTCACGCAAAAACCCGAAGTCCTGATCATCAACGTCAACGAGGAGCAGGCCGCCTCACCGCCCCCGTTCCGCGACGCCTACGCGGCCGCCACGTTCGCCATCTGCGCTCCGCTGGAGGCCGACCTGATCAGCATGGACCCCGCGGACCGGGCCGGCTTCATGCAGGACTATGGTATTCAGGCCCTGGCCCGCGACCGCATCGTGCGGGCCTGCTTCGACGCGCTCGGCATGATCAGTTTCCTGACCGGCGGCCCGGGCGGCGAGGAGGTCCGCGCCTGGCCGATCCCCAAAGGCGCTACCGCCGTGGAGGCCGCCGGCAAGATTCACACCGACATCGCGCGCGGCTTCATCCGGGCCGAGACAATCGCCTACGAAGACTTGCGGGCCGCCGGCTCGCTGCGCGAGGCCAAGGCGGCCAACAAGATTCGCCAGGAGCACAAGAACTATGTCGTGCAGGACGGGGACGTGATAACCTTCAAATTCAGCGCCTAGCGGGCGGGCCGCGAAGCCGGAGTTCTTAATGTACGCCACCTTGACCAGTCTTTTCCTGCTCCTGCCGGCTGTTGCGCCGCCGCCGGCGCAGACCGCCGCCGCCGCAGATGCGCCGGCTGTCACCCAGGCCGACTTGCTGAACCGGCTAATCGACGTAGACCGGCTGTATTCACCGCCGGCCGGAGAGCGCACCGGAATGTTTTCGAGCGGCCCGAAGCCGCCGGCTTTCCTGCGCACCCAGGCCGACGGTTGGAGCGTAATGGCCGAACTCAGCGGCCCCGGAGCGCTGACGCGCATCTGGTCTCCCAATCCGCAGGGCCGCATTCGGATTGAACTGGACGAGACAAACAGCTTTGAGCTGAACTTCGCGGATCTCTTCAGCGGGCGGACGCCGCCGTTTGAGACGCCGCTATGCTATGTCGCGGATGACGGCGGGCATGTCTGCTACTTCCCGATTGGTTTTTCGAAGGGCTGCCGCATACTGGCGCGCGACTGTGAGTCTCTATACGAGATCAGCTACGTCCTGTTCCCGCCCGGAACGAACGTGCAGTCGTTTGCCCGCGAACTGGACGAGCCGGCGCTCGCCGCGCTCGATGCCGTGATCACCGCTTGGGACGCCTCCGCCGCCGGCAAACGCCCGGCGAGCGACGTTCGCACCTATGTCCTCAGCAATCGCCAGGAACTGCGCGCGGGCGAAAAACTCACGGCCGAGAGCTTCGATGGCGGCGGAATCATCCGTTCCCTGCAGGTATCCATCGCCGGCCGCCT
>JAGPEO010000087.1:0-6931 GCA_018056925.1 Phycisphaerae bacterium | reverse complement strand
CCAGCCCGGCGGAAGACGACTTTTTGTGCCGCTGACGCTGGATAATCTGACGCCGGGGCCGCTGCGCATCGCGGGTGCGGTTGAGGTGGAGGACCACGTCGTCGGCGGTGTGGATCGCGTGCTCAAGGAGCAATACGCCGACGGCAACGAGCTTTCCGGCCAGCTCGCCGCGATCATCCCCGACACCGGGCCGGTGCAAATCAACATCCCCTCGGAAACCGAGCGCGTGGTGCACCTCACATTGCGAATGCACCAGCTCCGCGAGCGCTACTTCGACAAGGTCGAGATCATAGACCCCGACGGCCGCCCACTGACGACGATTAAGTACGATCGACACAGCGGCGGCCTGTACCCGGTAGGCCGCGTCCGCCTGAAAGCCGGCGACAACCTGTTCACGGTAATCTGCTCCAAGCGCGCCGTACTCGATTGCTGGATCCTACAAGACGCCCCGGACGCCGAAGCCGACGAAGCCGTCGAAGCAAACGAACCAGACCAAGCCGCCAAAGCAGACCAGGCAGGTTAAGCAACCAAAGCAGCCGAAGGTGATAAGTTGATAAAGTGATAGAGTGATAAAGAACGTCCCGCGGCCCCTTTATCACCCTATCACTTTATCACTTTATCACCGCTCCCACCTTTAAACCTTTCGCCTCTCGCCGATTTGACCACCGCCCAGCGATGTGATAATCCTGGTATATGCCTCACCACGAAACAATCGCGATCCTCGATTTCGGCAGCCAATACTCCCAGCTCATCGCGCGCCGCGTCCGCGAAAACCACGTTTACAGCGAATTGTTAGCCCCAGACACGCCCGCCCACTCCCTGCGCAAAATGGGCGTGCGCGGCATCATCCTGTCGGGCGGCCCCGGCAGCGTCTACGAGGCCGGCGCCCCACGCTGTGAACCCGCCATCTTCGAACTCGGCGTCCCCGTCCTGGGCATCTGCTACGGCATGCAGATCGCCTGCCAAATCCTCGGCGGCGAGGTGCGGGCCGCCCAAGCCCGCGAATACGGCCGCGTGCGCCTCAACATCACGCGCCCCGAAGGCGTGCTGGCCCATCTGCCCCAGGAAATCTCGGCCTGGATGAGCCATGCCGACGTGGTAATGCGGGTCTCCGACTCGTTCGAAAGCATAGCCGCCACGGATAGCTGCCCCATCGCCGCCGTGCGCCACCGCGAGCGCCCGGTCTACGGCGTCCAGTTTCATCCGGAGGTGACGCATACCCCCCAGGGCTCGCAGATCATCCGCAACTTCCTCTACGACGTATGCGGCTGCGCCGGCGACTGGAACGTCGAGAACGTCATCGAGACATCAGTCGATGCCATCCGCCGCCAGGTCGGGCTGAGCGACCGCGTCATCTGCGGCCTTTCAGGCGGCGTAGACAGCAGCGTGACCGCCGCCCTGATCCATCGCGCCATCGGCGACCGCCTGGCCTGCATCTTCGTCGATAACGGACTTCTGCGGCGCCGCGAGGCCGAGCTGGTCGACGCCACCTTCCGCGGGCACTTCGGAATGGAGCTGCGCACCGCCCCGGCCGCCGAGCGCTTCCTTTCGCGCCTGCGCGGCGTGCTCGATCCGCAGGAAAAGCGGCGCATCATCGGCCACGAGTTCATCGCGGTCTTTAAGGACGAAGCCCAGCGCATCGCCGGGGCCCGCTTCCTCGCCCAGGGAACCATCTACCCGGACGTCATCGAATCCGGCCACGGTCCGACCGGCCACGCCGCCGTCATTAAATCGCATCACAATGTCGGCGCGCTGCCCAAGGAGCTCGGGTTCGAGCTCGTCGAGCCCTTGCGGCAGCTCTTCAAGGACGAAGTCCGGCAAGTGGGCCTGGCGCTGGGCCTGCCGGAAGATCTGATCTGGCGCCACCCATTCCCGGGCCCCGGCCTGGCCGTGCGAATTGCTGGCGAAGTCACGCCCGAGCGCCTGGACCTGCTCCGTTCGGCGGACGAAATCCTGCTGGAAGAAATCACCGCCGCCGACTGGTATCACAAAATCGCCCAGGCCTTCGCGGTACTCGTGCCCGTGGCCAGCGTCGGCGTAATGGGCGACGGCCGCTCGTACGAGGGGCAGAATCTCATCGTGCTGCGCATGGTGGAGACGCGCGACTTCATGACGGCCGACTGGGTTCATATTGACTACGACGTGCTGGCCCGCATCAGCAACCGCATCATCAACGAGGTGCGCGGCGTCAATCGCGTCGCTTACGACGTATCCAGCAAGCCGCCCGCCACCATCGAGTGGCAGTGAGCCAGGGAGGCAGCCAATGCCGGCAACCCAGGTGAGCATCAGCAGGTGAGCATCAAATGAATACAACCGAGCCGCTGCGCTTCGGAATCTGCGGCCTGGGATTCATGGGCCGCACCTACTTCCGCAATCTGAGCGACCACCCGGCCGCGCAAGTCGTAGCAGTCTGCGACAAAAATGAAGATGCTCGAACCGGCCGCTGGCGCGCCACCGGAAATCTTGCCGCCGGCGCCGCGGAACATTCCGATCTCAGCGGCATTGCCCAATACGCCCGCCCCGAGGAATTGCTGGCCGATCCGCGCGTGCAGGCGGTCGCCATTACGCTGCCCACGCCGCTGCACGCCGAATGCACCGTCGAAGCGCTCGCGGCCGGAAAGCATGTCATCTGCGAGAAGCCCATGGCCCCCACGCTGGCGGACTGCGACCGCATGATCGCAGCCGCTCGCCAGTCCGGCCGCACGCTGATGATCGGCCAGTGCATCCGCTTCTGGCCGCAATATGAGAAGATCAAAGCTCTCGTAGATGAGGGGCTGATCGGCGCCGTGCGCTTCGCCAAACTGGCGCGGCTAAGCAGCGCTCCCACCTACTCGGACGGCAACTGGCTTTTGAACGGCGCAGCCAGCGGCGGCGCCTTGCTCGACCTGCACGTCCACGATGTCGACTTTGCCCAATACCTGCTCGGCCTGCCCGCCACAATTACTGCCGTGGGCTGCCGCGGCGTCTCCGGCCAGATCGACCACTCGTTCGCCACCTACAGCTATGCCGACGGGCGCTATGCACTCCTGGAGGTGAGTTGGGCCTATCACACTCCGTGGCCCTTCGAAATGGCGATCACGGTATGCGGCGAGCGCGGCACACTGACGTGGAGCTCGCGCTCCGGCACGGACGTTCTCCATTACGCCGGCCGCGAGGAAGTGCAGCGCATCGCGTGCGAAAACGAGGATGGTTGGAAGCGCGAGCTGGATTATTTCGTCCAGTGCGTTCGAGCCGGCCGCCCCGTGCTGCGCTGCCTGCCGGAGTCATCGCGCACCAGCATTGAACTCTTCCTGCTCGAGCAGCGCGCCATCCGCGAGAACGCGCCCGTCGCGGTCAGCGGCGATTGAACGTCGGCGTCGCAGCTTTCCGAAGCCCGAAACGGCATTTTTATAGGCCGCTTTGGCCGTGGCCCCGCTGCCGCGCCGGCTTGCGGCGTGATGGCCTCCTCGCCGGCGCGCTTCTCCACATTTGTCATTTCGCACTTTCCATTTAGCATTACGCTCGTCGGCACGAGCCGTCGGCCGCGAGACGCCATGAAGACCAGTAGCAGAGCCGCGCAGACGCGCAAGGTTCCTAAACCAGCTCAACTCCGCACGCGCCAGAGTTCGCCACTCCCCGCGTGGGCAGCGGCCATAGTGCTGATGGCCATGACGGTGATGGCCTACCTGCCTGCCATGCGCGCCGGCTTCATCTGGGACGACGACCAGTATGTCCATAACAATGCCGCCGTACGTGCGCTTGATGGACTCGGGCGTATCTGGTTCGACTTCACCGCCTCGCCCCAGTATTACCCGCTCGTCTACAGTAGCTATTGGCTCGAATATCGCCTCTGGGGCGACAACCCCGCCGGTTATCACGTGGTAAATATTCTTCTTCACGCGGCCGTGGCGATCCTGCTGTGGCGCTTCCTGCTCCGGCTTGGCGTACCGGCGGCCTGGGTCGTAGCCGCAATCTTTGCCGTGCACCCGGTTAACGTCGAATCCGTCGCCTGGATCACCGAACGCAAAAACGTCCTCTCGGGCATCTTCTACTTCGCCGCCGCACTCGCCTATTTGCGGTTCGCCGACGAGCCGCAGCAACCTGCCGCCGACCGCGGGCGCTGGGCCCGGTATGCGGCCGCCTTGGCGCTCTTCGTGGCCGCCCTGCTCAGCAAGACCGTCACCTGCACGCTTCCGGCCGTACTCCTGCTCGTACTGTGGTGGAAGCGGAGTCGAATAGCCTGGCAGACCGCGCTGCCACTGCTCCCGTTCTTCGTGCTGGGCATCGGGCAGGGCCTGTTCACAAGCTGGTTCGAAAAGCACTACACCGGCGCGCTCGGCGAGCAGTGGAACATGACGCTGCTGGAACGCTGTCTCGTGGCCGGACGCGTGCTGTGGTTCTATGTCGGCAAATTGCTCTGGCCGGCCGACCTGACCTTCATTTACCCGCGCTGGGAAATAGACGTCCGCGCCTGGTGGCAGTACGTCTTCCCACTGGCCGCGCTTGCCGCCCCATTCGTGCTTTTCCTGATGCGCCGCCGCATTGGCTGGGGACCGCTCGTGGCCGCACTGTGTTTTGGCGGCACGCTCTTCCCGGTGCTTGGGTTCTTTAACGTCTACTTCATGCAGTACTCGTTCGTGGCCGACCACTGGGTCTATATCGCCGGCATCGCCGTCATATTGCTGGCCTGCGCCGCCGTTAACCGCCTGGCGGACCGCGCGCCTGCCGGCATCGGTGCGGCCGCTCCCTTCCTGGCGGCGGCCGCGATCGCCGTTCTAGGATTTCTCACGTTTCAACAGTGCCGTATTTACTCCGATCTCGAGGGCCTGTGGCGCGACGTGCTGCAGAAGAACCCCGGCGCCTGGATGGCCCACAACAACCTGGGCAATCTGCTGAAGGATACCGGCCGCCTGGACGAGGCCCGCGCGGCGTACGAGGCCGCCCTTGCGGTCCGGCCCGATTTCGCAATGGCGCACAGCAACCTGGGCATTGTGCATAAACGCCAGAACCGCCTGGACGACGCCATCCGCGCCTACCGCCGCGCTCTCGAATGCGATCCAACCTACGCCGGGGCATATTTCAATCTGGCCCTGGCCTTCGAGCAGCGCGGTGACCTGGACCAGGCCGCGGCCGCGTTCCGCAGCTATCTCACCCTCCGGCCCAACCACGCCGAGGCGCATCTCAACCTGGGTCGTATCCTGATGATCCGCCGCGAACTCGCGCCGGCCGCCGAAAGCCTCGAGGCGGCCCTGGCCCTGCGGCCGGACCTGGCGGACGCGCACCTGTTTCTGGCACAAGTCCGCGGCGATCAGGGCCGTCTGGATGAGGCCATCATGCACTGCTCGCGCGTGCTCGAGATGAATCCCCGCGACGCCGACGCCCGTACTTTACTCGCGGCACTCCAAGCGGCGCGCAATCATCGCCCATAATGCAATTCGCCTTTGTCCGAGCCGAGCCGGGGCGTGTCGCCCCGGACTGATGCCAGCCCGCTGCAATTCGCCCTTGTGCGAGCAGAGCCGGGGCGTGCCGCCCCGGAGAATACCAACCAACCCGCGTTTTCTGAGGCGAACCCTTCTACCGACGGATCATGCCTTCCCACTCAGCCTATTCACGCGCAGAACAATGCCGCCGGCCAAGTCGCGCTCGATTTGGAAGTCGACATCGAGAAACCGGCGGACGACCTCCATGTTCGTCTGGGCGTGCAGCGAAAGTGCCGTCGTCCGGAACGCTCCGCCGCCGGCCAGCGCCAGCGGCAGCAGAAGTTGGTCAGCCAGGTGCTCGCCCACCGGAACATCTGCGGCGAGATACTGTTGAGCTTGTCGGGCAGCCTCAGCGGCGACATCCTCGGCGCGCACCCCGCGCTGCCCGAACGCGGTGAAAACCTCTGTCAAATGCGCCGCACGAACCTCGATCACGACCACATTGCCGGGACCGTGCGAATCCGGCACTTCTTTTACCTTCAGACTGTCACCGCCGAGGTTGAGCATCCGCCCGATGACATTCAATTCACGCTCAGCGATATGCCGCGGCAAACGGGCCAGCATGGCGGTCGCCGTAATGCTCCGGATTTCGCCGCGCGGGGGCCCGGGCGCTGCGTGGTGGCCCGGCGCTCTTCTGCCTGGCGGCCCGCTTCATCTTCGGCGGATCGTCGATCATCTCCAGCATGTCGTGCAGCGGGACCTGCAAGGCGCGGCATAGCTTCTCGAGGTTCGCGAAAGTGGGCGTATACCCCAGGCGGCTGCCTATGGACCGCAGCGTGGAGTGAGCCACTCCCGTTCGTTGCGCCAGCTCCTCATACGTGATGCGCCGCCCCGTGCGCCGGCGGTAGGCCTCCATTGCTTCGCGCAGCTTAACGACGATCATGCGTGCCTTTGAACAGTCTCTTTGTGTCGCCAAAAAGCACTTTACGCTTGACAACCACTAATTCGCATGGCATACTACTTATCGGATTGCTTATCCGCAGTCCGCGCACATACGCGGCGTCCTGCGAGGGACGTTGAGAGTATTGGAATGTCTTAGCAGCCAGTCGTCAAACCGGCGGGAGCGCCTGCGCGCGCTCGGCTCGGGTGCGAGAAAGGATTCTCGCACCAGCCTGTGCTTGGTATCACAGCCAATACGGTGCACGCGCATATGGCGGGCATTCACTCGAAGCTTGATACCTACGACCGGCCGGGAATCATCATCCGAGTGTGTGGCATCTGCCTGGAGCGCCGCGGTAGGGGCTGCGGGCGGCGCGCCGGAAGCTGAAGCCATAAGTGGCGTGCGGACCTGAAGATAGCGTTCGCGACCTAGCCTGTAGAGGCTAGCCTGTACAGGCTAATTGACGTCTCAGTAGTGATTGGCGTAATGTTGTCGTCAACGTGCAGCGGGCGGACGTCATGCGTCGCCCGCTGGCGGCAGGGGCTCGCCGGTGTGGCGAGACCGACTTCGTTCCAGAGACGCCTGCCCGCGG
>JAGPEO010000086.1 GCA_018056925.1 Phycisphaerae bacterium | reverse complement strand
CCAATGCCGAAATCGTACCAGCGCATTCTGATCATCAAACCCAGTTCGCTGGGCGACATCATCCACGGCCTGCCCGTCTTGGCCTCCCTGCGCAAAATCTGGCCGACAGCCCACATTGCCTGGCTGGCGGGCGACAGCTTCGCCGCGCTGCTCGAAGGTCACCCGTTGATCGACGAAGTGATTCGCTTCGACCGCCGCCATTACGGCCGCCTGCTACGAAGTCCGCGCGCCCTGGCCCACTTCGCGCGCTTCGTGTTCGCGCTGCACCACCGGCGCTTCGACTTGGTAATCGACTTGCAGGGGCTGGTCCGCAGCGGCTTTCTGGCTTGGGCCAGCGGCGCTCCGCAACGCGTCGGCTTCGCGGCGGCCCGCGAGCTGGCGCCGCTGTTCTACACACGCCGGGTGCGCTGCGCGCCGGCCGCCGTGCACGCGGTCGACAAAAACCTGCAAATCGCGGCCGCGCTGGGAGCTGCGCCGGCCGCGCCCGAATTTCCATTGCATGTGCCGCCACATGAAATCGAGCAAGCCCGCAATAAGCTGGCAGCGGCCGCCGGCCGCGAGCTGCGCGAATTCGTCGCCATCCTGCCCGCGGCGCGCTGGCCGTCAAAACTGTGGAACGAATCACATTTCGCAAAGCTGATCGAACGCCTGGCGGCCGACGGCCAACCGACTTGTGTACTTCTGGGAGCGCCTTCTGAGGCGGGCATCGCCCAGCGCATCACCGCCGCCTGCAAAGCGGAGATAGTGAATCTCGTCGGGCGCACCAGTCTGCCCCAACTCGTCGCCTTACTGGACCTTTCCCGCTTCGTCATTTGCCTCGACTCGGGCCCCATGCACATTGCCGCCGCCCTGAACAAACCGCTGGTCGCCCTGTTCGGCCCGACCAATCCGCACCGCACCGGTCCCTACAGCCCGCGGGCACATGTGGTTTCGCGCGCCCTGCCGTGTGCCCCGTGTTATCGGGTCACATGCCCGCTCGGTCACCACGCCTGCCTGGACGGCTTACTGCCGGAACAAGTGCTTTCGCACGTACAAAACCTGCCCGTCGGCCACGCGACGCTAACCGCCACCCCCTGACGCCCCGGCCAGCCTGGGCCCTCGAAAAGAGACCCTAAAGCGCCTCTCTCAATCAGCCGACCCGATAAGCGAGCGGACGCTCCTTCCGGTGATTGACCGGCCGGCCGCGCATGGAGTCACCCAATGCTTCGCTACCTTTCGCGCACTGCCCCGCCCGCGCTGTTTATCGGATTGTCGTGCCTCCTCTTCGCCTGCGAGCCGCAGTACATACCCGAGTGGCTTGGCGGCGGCTGGACAAGACCCAAAAGCGAAGGCGCCGGCAGCTACACCGGCGGCGGCCCGGCGTTCACGGAGGAACTCGTCCAGGCCCGCACCTTCACCAATGGCACCGCAGTTACGACTGTTACCTACCTGTTGAACGATCTCGACGGCGCCGACCTCATCCCCGACGGCGACGTCCTGTCGCGCACCCCTTACGGCATCGACTTCAACGGCGACGGCAAAATCGACCCCGTGGTCGGCTACGGCAACGAGCAAGCCGTCATTCAAATTCTGCTCAGTGATCCGGACACGCTGCCTGGATTCGTCCGCTACACCAGCCTCACGCTCGACAGCAAACGCGACATGCGGAACCTGACCGACGTGGCGGTCGGCGACATCGACCGCGACGGCGCTTTGGACATCGTCGCCAGCGCCGAGGGCGCAGTCTGGTATTTCCATCACCCCACCGGTTTGCCCACTACCGCTCTGGCCGACTGGGGCAACCCTGATCCGAACGATGAGTTGCGCGAGCGGATCGACGCCAGTTACACGATGCTGTCCGACTCCGAAATCCAGGCAATCATCTCCCAAGCCCTCGGCCCAGGCGTCAATATCGATGACTACATCGTCACCGTGGAGCAAAGGTATCGCAACGTCCAGATCGGCGACGTGGACAACGACGGCGACAACGACGTGATCGCCTCGCGCAGCTTCGTTATGACCTGCACGCCGCGCCCCGATGTTCCCGTCGAACCCATTCAAATCACCGACGGCAACGTGATGGCCTTCATAAACCCCGGCTTCTCCACCACCGGCCACAACTGGACCGCCATCAGCCTCGGCACCCACGAGCGCCAGAGCCGGCTCGATCGCGACGGGGCGACCGGCCTGCTGCTGTACGATCTCGACGACGATGGCGATTTGGACGTCATTTCGGCCGCCGGTGAAGACAACAACGCGCAGGTGGCGTGGTTCGAAAACCCGGTTGAAAACCGGCCGCAGGCCCCGGGCCCCGGTCTGCTGGTCGATACGCCCTGGAAGCAGTGGCGCATCGGCAGCGTCCGCAACGCCTGGAGCATCGACATCGCTGACCTGACCGGCGACGGCCGCCCCGACGTGGTCGCGACCGGCAGCAATCAGCAACAGATGTTGCTGTTCGTCCAGCCGAACGCCGGGCCGGCCCGCAGCTACGACTGGGACACCTACGTGCTGGTGACCTTCGAAACCTTCGAGCCGCGCGACTTGAAGATCGTGGACATTGACCTCGATGGCGCCTTGGAGATCGTTGTCGGCGGCAGCGCGGGCGCCGTTCGCTACTTCGAGAGCTCCGGCGATCCGACGCAGGTGTGGCATCCGGTAGTCATCACGAATTTCCCCGCGGGCGGCGACGTGGGCTGGCTCGGGTACGGCGACCTGGACGCGGACGGCGACTATGACCTGGTGACCGTGATCGAAACCGACCAGGAGAACGACTCGCGCGTGAGTTGGATCCGCAACGAAGTTCTCGCCCTGCCTGGAGTAGCGTCGCCGTAGAGCTCCAGTCTCGCCACGAGCGCAGCTTCAAGCAGTAGCGGGCCGCGTGCGCCCGCGATGACGTGATAAGGTGATAAAGTGATAGGGTGATAAAGGACGCCTCTTTATCACCCTATCACTTTATCACTTTATCACTCTATGCCGCCCGAGCGTGCTAAGATCTGCCGGAGCTTGCTACCAAGGCTTGCCGGAGGCGGCTATGCGCGTGACATGGAGCGGGGCAGATGTCCACCTTCATCCCACCGGCCCGATCCGCGCCCGCGTTCGCCCGCCCGGCTCAAAAAGCCTCACTAACCGCTACCTGCTCTGCGCCGCCCTGGCCGATGGACAGACCATCCTCGACGGAGCTTCTCTCGCTGCCGACGCCGATCGCATGGTTACCTGTCTGCGGGAACTCGGAATCGTAATCGGCATCCGCCACACTAACCCGCCGCAGATCGCGGTCGCCGGCTGTCGGGGTCACCTTCCGGCCGGCGAAGCCGAGCTCGACGCCGGCGATGCGGGGACCGTGATGCGTTTCCTCACCGCCCTGATTACGCTCGGCTACGGGCGATACCGGCTGGACGGCTCGCCGCGCATGCGGCAACGCCCAATCGGCCCGCTCGTCGGCGCACTCCAGGGCCTGGGTGCGCCGCTGGGATACGACGCCGAACCGGGCTTCCCGCCGGTAACCGCCATGGCGCGGGGCCTGGTCGGCGGGCGCGTGCGACTGGATCGCCTGGCCTCCAGCCAGTTCGTCAGCGCGCTTTTGATGGTCGCGCCTTACGCCATGAGCGACTGCTTTATCGCTTTGCGCGGCCGGCCGCCCAGCGAGCCATACATCGAGATGACCGTTCAGCTCATGCGCCAGATGGGCGTGGAGGTGCTGGGCGACGGGGGCCGCTTCATCGTGCCCGCCGGGCAACGCTATCGCGGCGGTGAATACGCCGTCGAGCCGGACGCCTCGGCCGCCACGTACCTCTGGGGCGCGGCGGCCGTCACGGGCGGCGCCGTGCGCGTGGACGGGCTGTCTCGTGCCAGTCTTCAGGGCGACGTGCACTTCGTAGATTTGCTAGAGGCAATGGGCTGCAGCATCAGCGCCGGGCCCGATTTTTTGGAGGTCAGCGGGCCCGCCGCCGGCCGGCTGCGCGGCATCGACGTCGACCTGAACCCCATGCCGGATACGGCTCAGACCCTGGCCGTCATCAGCCTCTTCGCCGACGGCCCAACCACCATCCGCAACGTGCCCAACCTGCGCCTCAAGGAAACCGACCGCCTGGGCGCCCTGGTTACCGAGCTGGCCCGCCTCGGTGCACGCGTCGAGCAGCGCGACGACGGCCTCACCATCTACCCGCCGCCGCGCGTCCAACCCGCAACCATCGAAACCTACAACGACCATCGCATGGCCATGAGCTTCGCCCTGGCAGGCCTGGCGGCCGAAGGCATCACCATCCGCAACGCCCGCTGCGTTTCAAAAAGCTTCCCGCAGTTCTTCGAAGTCCTTCAGGATCTGTAGGGCAAGGCGCGACTTCTCGGGTCCAACCCGACCCTTTCTGCGCGAAGCGAAATCCGAGCGCGAAGCGACATCCGAGCCACCGTGATCCGGGCCCCCTTGATCCGAGCCCGAAGCGCCAGCGAGGGCACCCGATCGCATCATTCCGGGGCGACACGCCCCGGCTCTGCTCTCTGCCGCGACACGCCACCTGCCGCGACAGCGCACCTCTTGATCCCGCGAACCCTCGATCCCTGAATCCCGGATCACTTCGCCGCTTTGAGCGCCTCCAGCGCGGCATCGTAATTCGGCTCTTGCGTGACTTCCGGCACATACTCGCTGTACGTCACCTTGCCCGCGCGGTCGACCACGAATACCGCCCGAGCCAGCAGCCCCAGCTCCTTGATCAGCACCCCGTAGGCCGGCCCGAACGAGCGGTGCTTATAGTCGCTCGCCGTGACCACGCGCTGAATCCCTTCCGCCCCGCAGAATCGCTTCTGGGCGAAGGGCAAATCCATGCTGACCGTCAATACTACCACGTCCTCGCCCAGCCCGGTCGCCCGCTGGTTAAACGTGCGGGTCTGCGTCGCGCAGACAGGCGTATCCAGGCTCGGCACCACGCTGAGCACCAAGAGCTTGCCGCGGTAGGCGTCGCTCCGCAGGTCCGACAGGTCGTTGGCCGTCAACACGAACTCCGGCGCCGCACTCCCCGCATTGAGCGCCGGTCCGATAAGCGTCAGAGGGTTGCCCTGGAACGTAGTTACGCCGCTTCTCTCGATCATTTTCATTCTCCGTCAGAACATCTGTCGGCGGCCTCGGCCCTGAAGCCACCGATTTGGTACCACCCAGCCACTCGCAGGCTGCACGTTCCGGAATTAACGGCCGACTTTCGCGAAAACCGGCCGCTGTTTCGGTGCCCGAAACAGAAAGCCACCGTCGGGACTTGAACCCGAAACCTGCGGTTTACAAAACCGCTGCTCTGCCGATTGAGCTACGGTGGCAAACGGTCAATGCCACATTCTAACGGCGGGTGTCAGCGAGTGCCAAGCCGCGACAAAACTACGGAATTTGTCGGGAAAAAGAGGCACTTTCGCCCGTGCCGTAGAATACCTATGGTTTCTCCGCGCGAGGCCATGCGGTGCCTGGTGGCGCAGGGGCTGTCATACGATGCCGTCCAAATTTGGCGGAATTTTAGCCTGGCGAACTACGCGCTTCCGTTGTGATTCTGTGGTGGCGGTGCGTCGCGCACCGGGCGGGCCCCAGGCCGAAGCCGTGAAAATTGAAATTTCCGTAGCTGCTTGAGAAATAGACATTTGCGAACACTCGTCCGTTTATTTTCCGGCGTTCCCTGCAAATAAGGGGGCATGATTTTGCGTACCTCGGCGTTGCCGATGTACGTGACGCGTGCGTGTTTGCTCGCGAGCCGCCGGCCGGGCGTGGGGAGCGTTTCGGAGATACCATCATCAGTTCGAGTTGCGCCGGAGATTGCCGGTGAGTCAGCAACAGTTGGTAACATCGCATTGTGGGCCCCGGGGCGGGCATGCCCGCGCCCGCAACGCGGGCTTGGGCATGGCACCCACGCTAACCGCGCCACCCGCCGCGGTAGCACAGCCGGCTCGTGTCAAGCCGGAATTGAAGCCTGTTGGCGCCAAGCGGGAATCGGAGGCAGTTCGTGCCAGACCGGAGCCAGTTGGTGCCGAGCCGGAATCGGAAGTCGCCTCCACCTATGGCGAAGGCATGCCCGCGCTTACAGCTTTGGGAAACACCGGAAGGATTGCGGAGGTCAATAAGTGGCCGGTGGAGGTCAACGCGTGAGAGATCCCGTTTGCGGAATGGAGGTCGACCCGGCGTCGGCGACGAATCGCTGCGAGTACGAGGGCCGGACTTACTACTTCTGCTGCCGGCATTGCCTGGAGGCTTTTCGCCGCGATGCGCGCCGGTTCACTTCCGAGCAGCCTGCGCCACAGCCTGCGCCGACGGGGCCGGGACGGATCGCGTTGCCCGTTCAGCATGGAGCTCCACAGGCCGGCCAGCCACCGCGACGCGAGGGCGAGGCTGCCGCCGAGCCGAGACGCAAGGCCGGGGGTACGGCCGAGTCGCAACCGAAGGGCGAGGCGCCGACTGAGCCGCATGCGGAGCACCGGCCCGCGGAAATAGGCCCCTATACCTGCCCCATGCACCCCGAAGTCCACCAGGCGAAGCCCGGTGCGTGCCCGAAATGCGGCATGGCGCTGGAGCGCCTGACGCCAGCCGCGGCGCCTGCCCAGGTCCAGTACACCTGCCCGATGCACCCGCAAGTCATCAGCGATCGCCCCGGGAGTTGCCCAATCTGCGGCATGGCCCTTGAGCCGCTGACGGTGTCCGTGGAAGAAGAGGAAGACCCGGAGCTGCGCGACATGACGCGGCGGTTCTGGATTAGCTTAGTGCTGACGGCGCCGCTCGTGGTCATTGCCATGGGACATGCAATTCCGGGTCTGGGACATTGGCTCAGTCCGGCGCTCCGCGGATGGATCGAACTGGCGCTCGCCACCCCCGTGGTCCTGTGGTGCGGCTGGCCGTTGCTGGTGCGCGGCTGGCAATCGGTGGTACACCGCAGCCTTAATATGTTCACGCTGATTGCGATGGGCGTCGGCGTGGCGTGGACGTACAGCTTGGTGGCCGTCGTCGCTCCCGGCATATTCCCGGCGTCCTTCCGCGACGAAAGCGGAGCGGTCGGCGTTTACTTTGAGGCAGCCGCGGTCATTACTTCCCTGGTGCTGCTCGGGCAGGTGCTGGAGCTGCGGGCGCGCCGCAGTACCAGCGGTGCGATCCGGGCGCTGCTGGGCATGGCGGCCAAAACTGCACGACGACTGCGGGACGACGGCGCGGAAGAGGACATCCCGCTTCAGGAGGTGCATATCGGCGACCGGCTGCGCGTTCGGCCGGGCGAGAAGGTGCCGGTGGACGGGACGGTGTTGGAGGGGCGCAGCGCCGTCGATGAGTCAATGATCACCGGCGAGCCGATTCCGGTTGAGAAGCAGCCGGGCGACAAAGTGATCGGCAGCACGGTGAACGCGACCGGCAGCTTCATCATGCGGGCCGAACGGGTGGGCAGCGACACGCTGCTGGCGCGCATCGTACAGATGGTGGGCGAGGCGCAGCGCAGCCGGGCCCCGATTCAGCGCTTGGCCGACAAGGTGGCGGGCTGGTTCGTGCCGGCGGTGATCCTGGCGGCGATCGTGACGTTTGTCGTCTGGAGCATCTGGGGCCCAGCCCCGGCGATGGCCTTTGCCATTCTCAACGCCGTGGCGGTGCTGATCATTGCTTGTCCGTGTGCGCTGGGCCTGGCGACGCCGATGAGCGTGATGGTGGGCGTGGGGCGTGGGGCGCAAGCCGGCGTGTTGATCAGGAACGCCGAGGCGCTGGAAGTGATGGAGCGCATCGACACGCTGATCGTCGACAAAACCGGCACGCTCACCGAAGGCAAGCCGAAGCTGGTCTCGCTGACGCCGGCCGCGGGCTGGACCGAGGCGGACCTGTTGCACTTCGCCGCCAGCATTGAGCGCGGCAGCGAGCATCCGCTGGCGGCCGCGATCGTCAGCGGGGCAACTGAGCGCGGCATCGAGCCGGCCGAGGCGCAAGAGTTCGAGTCGGTGACCGGCAAGGGCGTAAGGGGGCGCGTGAACGGGCGGGCCATGGCGCTCGGCAACGCCGGTTTCATGGAACAACTGCACGTCGCCACGAGCGCGATGCTCGCCCGGGCCGAAGAATTGCGGCGCGATGGACAAACGGTCATGTTCGTGGCCGTTGATGGCAAGCCGGCCGGCCTGCTGGGCGTGGCTGATCCGATCAAAGGCTCTACGCCTGAGGCCGTGCGGATGCTGCGCGACGCGGGCGTTGAGATCGTGATGGTCACGGGTGACAGTCGCACGACGGCCGCCGCCGTGGCCGGCAAGCTCGGGTTGACGCGCGTAGAGGCGGAGGTGCTGCCGGATCAGAAGGCGGCGGTCGTCAGGCGCTTGCAGCAGGAAGGCCGAAAAGTCGCGATGGCCGGCGACGGCGTGAACGATGCACCGGCTTTGGCCCAGGCGGACGTGGGAATCGCGATGGGCACGGGGACCGACGTCGCCATGGAGAGCGCCGGCATCACGCTGGTGAAGGGCGATTTGCGCGGAATTGCCAAAGCTCGGCTGCTGAGCCGGGCCGCGGTGCGCAACATCCGGCAGAACCTGTTCTTCGCGTTCATTTACAACGCCATCGGCATTCCCATTGCGGCGGGCGTGCTCTATCCCGTGTTCGGGCTGCTGCTGAATCCCATGATTGCGGCGGCGGCGATGAGCTTCAGCTCGGTTTCCGTAGTGGGCAACGCCCTCCGCCTGCGCCGGGTGCAGCTCTGAAGAAGGGCCGGAGCTTTTCAGCGCGCTGGCGGAGAAACGCCTGCCGACCCTTCTTGCGTGCGGCGCGAACGGCCACGTTGACCTGTTTGGCGGGAGTCAAAAAACGCCGCCGAGCCGGTAAGATTCCATCAGCGATGCGCTTCTCCAGCGCCAGGCGGCATGATTGCCTGCCGGCATGAGCGCTTCGCCCAGAAGGAGCGCCGATGAAATACGCGATAATTCTGCCGGACGGGGCGGCCGACGTTCCGTCGCCGCAGCTCGGTGGGCGGACGCCGCTGGCCGCCGCGCCCATCCCAAACATGGATGCGATCGCCCGCACCGGACGCCTCGGGCGAGTCCTAACCGTGCCCGCCGGGTTTATCCCCGGCACCGACGTGGCCAGCATGTCCCTGTTCGGCTATGACCCGCACGTGTACTACAGCGGGCGCGCCCCGATTGAGGCCGCCGCCCGGGGGCTGCCGATCGGGCCCGATGAGGTCATTTTTCGCTGCAACTTCGTCACGATCCTGGGCGGCCGCATGTGCGACTTCACCGCCGGGCACATTTCCCAGGACGAGGCCGACCAGTTAATCGCTGAGCTGCAATCGCTGGCCGCGTCTGATCCGGCCTTAGCGGGGTGCAAGTTCCACGCCGGCGTTGGGTATCGGAACCTGATGCTGGCCTCGCCGGTGGCCGCTTATGACGTGAAATGCACGCCGCCGCACGACATTCCGAATCAGCCCGTCTTCGGGCATCTGCCACAGGGCCCGGGCGCCGAGCGGGTATTGAAAATCATGGAGCGGGGCGCGGAGGTTCTGGCGGACCACCCAGTCAACCAGGCGCGCCGCGCGGCGGGCCGCGACCCCGTCTCCGACATCTGGCTGTGGGGGCAGGGGCGCCCGCGGCGCTTCGAGCCGTTCGCCGAGCGCTTCGGCCTGCGCGCCGCCGTCATCACTGCCGTGGATATCATTCGTGGGCTGGCCATCTCAATGGGAATGGAGCTGATCGACGTTCCCGGTGCGACCGGCTATTTCGACACGGACTACGCCGGGAAAGGCCGCGCAGCGGTCCGCGCGCTGGATGACTTTGACCTGATCGCAGTCCATGTCGAAGCAACGGATGAGGCCGGCCACGCGGGCAACGTGACCGAGAAGGTGAAAGCCCTCGAGCGCATCGACGAACACATCGTCGCGCCACTGCTGGAGAAGCTGCGCCAGTTTGCCGAGTGGCGGATCCTGGTCGTCCCGGACCACTACACGCCGTGCACGACCACTGCCCATGACGCCACGCCCACGCCGTTCGCCATGGCCGGCCACGGCATCACGCCTTCAAACGCGGCCCAGTTCTCCGAGGCGGCGGCCGCCGTCACCGGAGTCATGGTTGACACCGGCCACACGTTGATGGGCCAGTTTCTTTCGCATTAGCCCACGGGCGCAGGAGCGCGTCGCCCGCCGAGTCATCGCTCAGCGGGTGGCGCGTCTCCCCGCTGCCCTAGGCCCCGTGACAAGCCGACGGCAGCGAGTAACCAAAGGGAGTTGACCGCCAGATTCAGCGCCAGGAGCGGCCACTTCCGAGCGTAGCGAGCCGGAGCCGGGCGGTTGGGCGCTGCCCGGCTCGGTTGGATGCTCAATCCCCGCTCGCCGGACCGCGCGGGCTCGAACACTTACAGCAGGCTCAGAATTCGCTGAGCGCTCTGCTGACTGGCGACGCTGAGCATGGAGGCTACCGATTGCATCAGCACGTCCTGACGCGCTAGCGCCGCCGTCTCTTGCGCGTAATCCACATCAGCAATTGAGCTCTTGACGGTGGTCAGACTCTCCTTGATGGCCGCCATGGTGTTCTTCGAGATTTCGATCTGGTACTTCTGGAAGCTGCCGATCCGGCCCTGCATGGTCGCGACCTGCTTCTGAGCGTCGGCCGCGATGGCCGCCGCAGCGGCGGGGTTCTTCGCCAGCGAGGCTGCTCCGCCGCTCTTGAGGTCTGACAGGAATCCGCCCGCGCTCTTGCCGCCCAGGCGGCGCGGGGAAAGGCTGTCAATGCCCAAGGTGTAGCGCGTGGTTGCGTCCGTACCAAGTTGGAAGGTAGCCCCGCCGGTTTTGTCCACCTCGAACGTCTGCGTCGTGCCGGCGGTAAACGCTTCTGTGATCCTGAAGGCCAGATTCAACCCGTTCTGGCTGAAGTAGACTTCGTTGCCATCGGCCGAGGCGGCCGCGCCGTTTACGGTGACGTCGGCGTCCACGCCCGCCCCGTCCAGCTCTTTGAAGTGGGTCGTGTCACCGGAGAGGATGCTGACCTTGACGAACTCGGCCGAGCCGTAGCCCTTACTGTACAGATCCACGCCCGCCGAGGTGCCGGAGGCGTATACGCCGGTCAAGGCGGTCACGTCGTTGATTTTCGCTACGACAGCCGAGAGGTTCTCGTCGGCCTTGAGATCGATGATCTGCGTACCCAGGCGGCCCTTTACTTCGATGGTCGTGGCTTGGGACGCGGCGGTTGTGGTCAGGCCCTCCGCTTTGGCGCGCTGCGCCACGCCGTTCACTGTGACACGGACCGCATTACTGGCGGCGTTCGGGTCGCGGCTGTAGACGCGCACGTTCTCGAAATAGGTCGCGTTGGCGCCGGTCACGTTGATGCCCAGCGAGCCGTCGAGCAGATTTCTGCCATTGAACTCCGTGGTGCGCACGATACGTTCGATCGAAGCGATCGCGTCGTCAATCTGCGACTGGTTACTGGCGATTTCGTTGGCAGTCAGACCGGCCGAGTTTGAGGATTGTGCGACCAGGGTCTGAATCTGGCCCAACAGGTCGCTCAACTGTGTCAGTGCGGAGTCCGCGACGTTCAGCATGGCGTCGCTGCGCTGGTTGTTCCGAATGGCGGCATCCACGCCGATCAGCTCGCAATTGATGGATTGGAGGGCCATCAAGCCGGCGGGGTCGTCCGCGCCACGGTTGATCTTCGAACCAGTGCAGAGGCGTCTGAAAATAGCGCCCTGTTGGGCAGATAGGTAATCCATTGTGTTAAGCAAGGTTAGAGTGTTGTTGTCGGTCACTGACATTGCCATGCCGATCCTCCTTCGTTTCGTTTGCCTGTCGCGGGTATGAACCGAGGGAAGCGTTCAAAACGTGGGAGCCGGAAGCCAACGCTCAGGACGAATTTTGTCGGGCGTGGAGGGCTCGTGCCGCGGAATTGGGACACCCGCGGGCAGGTCCCGAAGTCGGGGGTGCGCAGCCCGCCCGGCGCGCATGATTAGCGGGCCGCTTCCGCAGGAAGAGCGGGGGTTATGGGCCTCTGCGAAAAAAAGAGTCGCATTCGTTAAAAAATTCCGCTTGACCTGCGTTTTCCGAAGGGCGTTCGGAGGACCTGTTAGCTCTGGCGGGCCACGTCTTGCGGGCGCCGGATGAAGCTGCAAACGCGGGTAGGCGTTAACAAGTCCGGGTGGGTTGGGCGCCATGCCCAAGCTGTAAGCTTGGGTGCCATGCCCAAGCTGTACGCGCGGGCAGGCCGTCCTCACGGCGTCAGAACAGCGCCAGCGTGGGGCTGCTGGAAACGGCATGCCCGCGCCCGCTTCGCGGGCTTGGGCATGGCATCTATGAAGCGGTCGATGTCAAGGGGCCGGTTGAGAGCCCCGGGGGGAAGATTCTTCCGTCAGGCCCATCACCCTCGGCGTCGGTCGATCCGTCCCATCTCGGCCGACCTGC
>JAGPEO010000085.1:5467-12368 GCA_018056925.1 Phycisphaerae bacterium | reverse complement strand
GTTTGATCGGCGACCTGGTCGAGCAATACTCGCCGCAAGAGAAGTACCTGGCGGAAAGCTGGCGTTTGCCGGTAGTGGGCGAGTAGCCGCCGCCATGACCTGATGGGTTCGGTTCGCGTTGCCACGAATGTGGCAACGCGGCCGAGCCGGCGGCTTGCCCCGGTTCGCTGTGGCGAACTGCGTGCATGCCGGAAAAGAAAGACAGTGATCGAGCGAAGGCTGGACGTGTAAGCGGTCCGGCCTTCGCTCGTCGCGTTACTGGGAGCTGCAGGTGATGGCGGCGTCGCCACGCTTCAAAGGCCAAGACTCAGCAATGCTGGGGGTGAGCGCCCGGCCATGACTCCACGTCTGCGTAGACAAAAAACGAGTTTACGAATTCCTACAGTACACACACCGCACACCGAGCGCCGCTCGTATTTGCGCTTCAAATTCCCCGCCTGGCGCTGGTAAAATGGTCGTTACGAGGTTGTGACTCACGGGGGACCAGGAGCGGGCAATGAAGCCTCTTCTTCGGACCGTCGTGCTACTGGCGTCTTTGGCGTTTGCTCAGTTCGCGCTCGCGGACCCGATCCGCTATGACGGAAATCGGGTCGTCAGTGTACAAGTCGGGAGCCAGGATGATCTGGCGCGCCTGCTGACCATGACCGACGACGTGTGGAGCGAGAGCGTTGGGCTGGGGCGCGTGGATGTCCGCGTCACTCCCGAGCAGTTTCAGCGCCTCAGGGAATCCGGACTGCCTTTTGAAGTCATGATCTTCGATCTGCAGGAGCTGATCGACCGCGAAGCCGCCGAAAACGCGGCCGGCCGGACTGCGTTCGACCACTATATGAACCTGACGGAGTTGACGGCCTATCTGGAGACGCTGGTGAGCCTGCGGCCGGACCTGGCCCAGCTTTTTGTGGCTGGGCAATCGGCGCAAGGCCGCGATATCACCGGCATTCGCATTACCGGGCCGGGTACGGGGCTCAAGCCGGGCGCTCTGATTCACGGTGGGCAGCACGCGCGCGAGTGGATCACGGTTCCCGTGACGGTGTACCTGGCCGATCAGTTGATTCGGCAATACGACAGCAATCCTGAGATTCAAGCGCTGGTTGACCGCTTCGAGTGGCACCTGATACCGACGATGAATCCCGACGGCTACGTTTACACCTGGACCGCGGAGCGCATGTGGCGAAAGAACCGCCGCGCGATGACGGGCGGTACGGTGGGGGTCGACTTGAACCGGAATTGGGCTGTAGGCTGGGGCGGTGCGGGTGCGAGCAGCTTTCCGGCCGATGAAACCTATCGCGGGCCGGCGCCCTTCTCGGAACCTGAAACCCAGGTCATCAGGGATTACCTCCTGGAACACCCGGACATAGTTGCGTACTGCGACCTGCATAGCTACGGGCAGCTCATCATGTACCCGTTCGGCTATGTTGCGGCTTCGCCGCGCTACCCGGAGCGGACCACGTACCAGTACCTTGCGCCGCTGATGGCCAGCACTCTATGGGCGGTACACCACACGTCCTATTCCTATGGTCCGGTATGCACCACGATATATCCGGCTGGCGGCGTATCGGTCGATTGGGTCTACGATGTAGCGCACCGTTACGCGTTCACCTACGAACTGCGCGACACCGGACAGTATGGTTTCTTGCTGCCGCCGTCACGGATTACGGCGACCTGCGAGGAGACATTCCCGTCGCTGCTGGCCTATGTTTCAAACCTCTATCCCGACTGCAATGAGAACGGCGTCTATGATCGCCAGGACATTGTGGCTGGGACGTCGAGCGACTGCAACGCCAACGATGTGCCGGATGAATGTGAGCCGGGCGGAGCCAGCGACTGCAACGGGAATGGAGTTCCCGATCTGTGCGACCTTTATTTTGCCACTAGCTACGACTGCAACGAAAACGGCGTACCGGATGAATGTGACATAGCCGGCGGCACGAGCAGCGATTGCCAGCCGAACGGCATTCCGGACGAGTGCGATCTCGCGCCGCCGACGAGCGCCGTGGCTGCGGACAGTTGTGCGGCCGCGCAACTCGTCTGCGCGGGCGTTTACTATGGCGCAACGGTTGGCGCGGCGCAGGACGGGTCGTCCAGTTGTGACGGCTCTTCCGGCGCGCCGGATATGTGGTACTACTATCAGCCACAAGGCAACGGCTTCCTGACAGTCACGCTTGCCGGTTCGAGCTTTGACACGCTGCTGTCGATCCACAGCGGCTGCCCGGGCACTTCAGACAATGAGATCGTCTGCAGTGACGGGCCGGAACTGGTGGTTTTCGTCATGTCCGGCCATTCTTATTGGATCAGAATTTCCGGCGCCGGCGGCGCCACGGGCGACTTTCAGATGTCGCTCGTCGGCCCGGCATGCGCGTGGCAGGCCGAATGCAACGATAACGGGGTTCCCGACGAGTGCGAGCCGGACTGCAATGGCAACGGCCAGCCCGACGACTGCGACATTGTCCAGGGCATCAGCCACGACACCGATGGCGACGGACTCCCGGACGAGTGCGAGAGTGCTGCGCCGGGTGATACGAACTGCGACGGTGTCGTGAACACTTTTGACATAGATCCGTTCGTGCTGGCGCTCACCAGTCCTGCGGAATACTTGGCAGTGCATCCCGGTTGCCCGATCGGAAACGCCGATGCTAATGGGGACGGAAGCATAAACGCGTTCGACATTGACGCGTTCGTGCAGCTTCTGCTCGGTGCGCGATAACAGCGGGCCGGCGGCGCTGGTCGGGGCGATCGGTTTAGGGAGCGGCCGGCGGCTGCTCCTCAGCCTGTTCCGGCTGAGAAGCGGCTGGTGACTGCTGCTGACGCGCCGCTTCTTTCACGTCGCCCGTCAGCAGTGTGCACGTTCTCTCAACACCCTCTCGAATGTACGTGATAGTGACGCGCTCGCCGGCTGGTATGCGGGCCACCGCGCGCAAGACGTCGATAGGACGCACCGTGGGTTGCCGGCCAATGGCAGTGATCAAATCGCCCGCCAGAAGCCCGGCTTCGGCGGCCGGGCCGCCGGCCAACACTTCCACCAGGCGCACTCCGCCGAGCGGCGCCTCATCGGGGTGGCCGCCGATCACCGGATCGGCCGCTTGCACGCGCAGGCCAAACGAGCCCTGTTCGAAGTCGCGTCCGGCTCGCAGCAGCGGCAGGACTTGCTGGATATAGTCGTTTCGAATCGCGAAGCCGACGCCCGAATCGTACCACTCCACACCGGCCACTTCGTCCTCGCCCCGGCCGGCTCTCGGAACACAAATGCCGAGCACGCGGCCCTCGAGATCGAATAGCGGGCCGCCGTAATTGGCTGGCGAAGCGCGCGCGTCGGTCTGCAAAGCTCGGCCGTTCAGCCGGCTGAGCGCACTCAGGACGCCGACCGACAGCGCGGGTGCGTCCCCGCCGTGCCCATAGCCGGCCAGTAGCGTCCATTGCCCGACGCGCATTTGGTCGGCCGGGCACCACTGGCAGACAGGCAATCCGGCGGCCTCAATTTTGAGCAAGGCCAAGCGCGCGGCGCGATCGCGGGCCACCAGGCGCGCCACGAACCTGCGGCCATCAGCCAGGGTCGCGGTGATCACGGGCGGGTCGCGAACGAAGTTGAAACTGCTGGTGAGGATGTATCCGTCCGGCGAGCAGATCAGGCCGGTGGTCGGGCCGTCGGCCTGGCGAAAACCGGATGCCGCGATCGTCTCGCCGTCCGGCGTGGTGGTCTGTTCGACGGGCATGGCGCCACCGATGGTTTCGATTCGAACCAGCGCCGGCGCGACGTTCTGTAAAGCTGCACGGAAAGCCGCGGACTGTGCTGCGCGCAACGACGCGCCTGATTCGCTAACCGGCGGCGAATCGTCAGCTCTGGCGCCGGCGTGAAGGCCTAGCGCGGCGGCTGTCGCCAGAATGAGCCATGTGCGGGCAGTTGGGAGGTGGATAGCGGCATCGCGCCGGCTGTACGGCCTCATATTCCCTCCGGGTCAACAACCAACTCGCACACGTAGAGCGTCTCGCCGCGCTTGACGACCAGGGTAAGGGGCACGCCGGCCGGCGCGCGGGCAAATGCTTGCCGCAGCTCATCACACGTGCCCACGGTTTCGCCATTCACCGACAGCACGAGGTCATCGGGAAGGATACCGGCCCAGGCCGCGGGCGAGTTCGGCCGAACGCGCTCGACATATGCCGGGCGGGTGCGCCCGCCGATGTCGAACAGGCGTATGCCCATCGCCAGTGGCGTTTGCGCCGACTGCGCACCTGTGCCGGCCTGCGCGGCGCGGGGCTGATATTTCTGGCCGCGCAGGAACGCGGCCACTTCCTGGGACGGCAAAGCGTAATTGAGCCAGGTGTTGGTGCGTTTGCTGATCACGCTACGGCCGATCAGACCCACCAGGCGGCCTTCGCGGTCGACGACCGCGCCGCCTGCGCTACCGGGAGTGGAGATGATCATGTCCGCCAGCAGCACCGGCCCGTCATAAGGAAAGTCCTGCGCTCGCAAACGTGCGGCGAGGTTGGTGCGACCCGACAGTACGCCGATCGAAATAGACACCGGCTCCGGGCCATCCGCCACCTTGAAGGCGTTGGACGCGGCGATCAGCCAGTCACCCACGGCCGGCTCGGCGTTGTCACCCACATCAAAATAGGGCAGATTGACCGCGTCGATCTTCAACAACGCGAGCTGCCGCTGCTCATCGCGGCGTTCCACCTGGGCAGGGAAAGCTCGCCCATCCGGCAGGACCGCCCGCAGCGCCCGCCCCTCCAGGATGAGCGAAAGGGCGGTGACTATCTGGCCATCGGCTGAGACGAGCACGCCGGACCCGTAGGCCTTTTCCCGCCCGAGTGCCGCGCCGTACAGCTTGACCACGCGCTCGCTAGCCGCAGCGATTGCCGGGGCCAACGGCTCTTGCGGCAGGCTTTCACCCGCGTCCGCGGCTCGCACGGCCAGAAGGCCGACGAGAACAAATGCGAGCCACGATCTGCCCGGCTTAATCACGACGCCGCCTCCGTCGCAGTCGCTGCGGGTAGCGCGCCGTGCACCGCCTCGATTTCGACGACCATGTCTTCGGAACCCGGTGAGCGCCGCACCCAGTGCGCAGGCCAACGCAGGGCGCCAAAGTCCCGTCGCGGGCCCGGCTCCCACGTAACGGCCTCGGGCTGCTCCGCGGTGCCGATGGTCGCGGCGCACAGCTCGTGCGAGTCGCAACTCAGCTTCCAGCGCACGTGCCGTCCCGTGGGCAGCCGGTGCTCGATGACCGTGACGAGGCGGTCGCCCACCTCATCGCCGCCCAACAATTCCCATGTAACATCGAGAGCACGCTCCCCGAGCAAGCCGGCCGCCAATTGCTCGTATTCTTCGGCAATCGCGGGGCTGGGCCAGCCGTCCTGCATCGGTCCGACTCCGCTCTGGCAGCGCACGCGAAAGGTCGGCGGTTCTGGAAGGGGGCTTTGAGAGATATTCGCATCGTGTCGCTCATACAGCCCAAATACGCGGCGTATCTCGGCATGATTGAGCTGCAGGTCGGGAACGAACACCGGCATGCCGGCGAGCGCCAGGGCTTCCAGCCGCAGTCGCACGGTGAGCGGTTTAGCCTCGCGCAGCAGGTCGAGGGCAACGGGCCAGCCGGCAGGCAGAACAGCAATCGCGTTGGTGAGCTCGTTCTCGGTACGCACGGGCCGCCCGTTTATCCTCAACAGCTTGTCGCCGAACTCCAACCCCGCGGCCGCCGCCGGCGAACCCTCCGGCACGACGTTCAAGATCAGGTCGTCGCCCAAAAGTTCGGCCGTGGCCCCGAGCGTCCCGTGATAGCAGAGGCGTCCGGCCCGCAGCGCCGGCAAAAAGCGCCGGACCTGGTTGACCGGTACGCCGTAGCCAATGCCCACGTTCACGCGGCCGCGCTCTTCGAACGAGCCGCGCCCGGCGATGGCGACCACGCGCCCGTTGAGGTCGATGATCGGTCCGCCCGAGTTGCCCGGGTTGATCGAAGTGGAAACCTGGACGCAATCAGCGTATTCGAGCAGATTTCCCTGGCCGTACTGGTAGCGGTGCAGTGCACTAACGACGCCTACTGTGACGGTCGCGTTGTAGTCCTCGGCAAGGGCGAACGGATTGCCGAGAGCGGCGACCCATTGACCGACGTGCAATTGCTCGGCGTCACCCAGCGGGGCGAAGTCAAACCGCTCCTTGCCTTCCAGCTTAAAAAGGGCGATGTCGCCGCCGGGATCGATGCCGACCACGCGCAGCGGGTAGAGGTTGCCATCGGACATGCCGCCGTAGCCGGAGCGCGACTCGAGCATCGGGGCGATGACGTGAAAATTGGTCAGGCCGTGGCCCTCGGAATCGATCAGCACGCCGCTGCCGCCGCCGGTGCGCTGGCGATCCTCGACGACGCAGACCACGGCGGGCATGACCTGTGCGATGGCGGCAATGCGCTGCGCCTCGTCGGCGCGAACGGTGGCGAGAGCGGCGGCATCGCCGGGTTGGATATCTGCTCTGGCAGGCGCCGGCCCCGGAACAGCCAAGCTGACGCCGGCGATCGTTAATAGCAGCGCGACATCTCTCGCGGTCAACCGAGCAACTCCAGTATCGCCCGCGTTCGCCTCACCGAATCAGGCGTGCGAAGCCCCAGGCCGCCTGGTCCGACAAATCCAGGTCCGCATCGTAGTCCACCTCCAGCGACAGCTCGCGTACCCCGGCGATGTCGACCGATACATCACGCGGTGGCTCGCCGCCACGTACGCCCGTGGCGCTCCACAGCACGCGCCCGTCGCCACGCACGCGCAGCGTCACGCAGCCGCGGCCGCCCATTTCGTCCAGAATGCCGGCCGTCGCGGCGAAGCGCTCAAACTGGCCGTCGAGCTGATACACCAGGCGCGCGCGGCTGTGCATGCTCAAACCCCGCGCGAAAGCCCGCCCGCCCAGGCGGATCTGCCG
>JAGPEO010000085.1:0-5367 GCA_018056925.1 Phycisphaerae bacterium | reverse complement strand
TTTCGTCCAGAATGCCGGCCGTCGCGGCGAAGCGCTCAAACTGGCCGTCGAGCTGATACACCAGGCGCGCGCGGCTGTGCATGCTCAAACCCCGCGCGAAAGCCCGCCCGCCCAGGCGGATCTGCCGGCCGGTGAGCGTGCGGTCCACAGCGTAGTTCCAGTTCTTGTCGAAGAACGGTTCAAACTCGTAACGCGCCGGCTGCAGGTCGGTGAGGACGACCAGGCGTTCGCTGCGGCAATCCACGCGCTCGATCGAAGCCCACGGGATATCCAGCTCGCGTTCCAGGACGGCCATGCGGAGTCTCAGCACGCCGCTGGCGCCGCCGACCACCTGACCCGCGATAGCATCGCCCGTATTGAGGCGCACGATGCACGGCGCGCGGCGCAGCTCCGGGCGGGCGAAGATCAGGCCGCCCAGGCGATTCCAGGGAATGGATCGCTGCGTGCCCTTCCATTCAAAGGCGACTTGTTGCGGTTGGACCTCGAGAATGCGCCCGTTCAGTACGAGGACCTCCGAGCCGCGCGCCACTACCGCGACGTCGGTCACATGATCTTCGGCCGGCTCGGCGCCGGGCTGATCGTTCCGGAGTCGCAGGAGTTCGGACACCTTCTGCTCTGCCGCGGCGGACGCGGCCAACACGCGGATAACGCAGACCTGCGACAACTCCAGCCGGCATTCCTCCCCTTCCCCGAACCGGAAGGTGAAGCCGTACTGATCTCCGGCCGTTACTTCGCCCGCGAGGACTGAGCCGTCGGCCAGCGTGGCTTGCAGGGGCTGCGGATTAGCCGTGCTCGGTTGAGAAGAAGGGCTAGCGTCGGAGGGCCTGATGGCGAGGATTTCCGACCAGGGGAGCGAGATCACGCCGCCGGCAACTTCGAGGCTGACCTCGGGGACCAGGCGGACGAGTGATCCGACCTCGGTTTGCCCGTCCAGCCGCATGACCTCGAGGGCGGGCTGCCGGGCGTGCGCGATCGCGGCGACGCCGGCGGCGAACAGGAGCGCGACAAGTACCGCTGATCGTGACGCTTGCTGGAACACGACTGCTCCCGCTGGCGCGTGGGCCGCCTGTACGCCGAATAAAGAGCCTCGCTGTTGTTGTGATATATGAAGCGGGCGCGGCGGGCAAGCTGCATCCTGCCAACAGGGATCTAGGGATCGAGGGATCCAGGGATCAAGAACCGTGTCCCAACGTTTACCGGGACGGAGCAGATTCCGGCTGCGAGGTTGGCGCCGGCGGTTCGCCCAGCAGCGCCTCCCACGTTTCGAGCTTGCTCCAGCCCAATATGCGTTTGCCGTCCAGGAAGACGACGGGCACCGCCGATATGCCGAGCTTGTTCGCCAGCTCGATGTCGGAGCGGACGCGATCGGCGATGACCGGGGATTCCATCGCTTGCCGGAAGGCCGCCCGGTCCAGGTTGAGTTCGGCTGCCCAGGATTCGAATAGCTCAAGCTGAGCGGGGCTTTGTTGCGACAGCGGAATTTTGGGCAGGAGGTTTTGGCGCTCCCAAAGCAAGGCGCGCATGTTGAGATACGCTTCGACGCCGCCGACGGCGCGGGCCGCTTCGGCCGCGGCAACGGCCCGGCAGGCGGAGAAGTGCCCGCCGGGGCGGAAGCGCGGGTTAGGATTGCAGGCTGTGTCTTGGGGGTAATAGCGGAACGCAATGCGGATTTGGCCCGCGTATTTCCGTGCGACTTCCATCAGCATCTCGTGCGACTGCTTGCAGACGGTGCATTGAAAATCGCCGAAGACCACGACCGTGTGCGCGGCGTCGGGGTTCCCGGCGAATACTTCGTCCGCGTAGAGCGGAATATCGGCCGCGGCCTGGCGCTGAAAATCCCAGCGGACGAACTCCGGGTCGCCCACGATTCTCGTGTACTCGGCCATCCGTTCGCGCGTTATTGACCCGACCACTTGAACAAACACAACAAGCACATGCACGAGCAGCAGGAGAACCCCAGCCAAAATGACCGCCAGCGCCAGCCGGGCGGTCGGGTGCGGCAGGACCTCGCGGCGCGGGCGGCGCCACGGCCAGGCGATCAGGCTTAGCAGGACAAGGCCGCCGTTGAGAGTATGGGCCGCGATGCAGATCGGACACCAACGGTTCAGGACCTGTGCCATGACCTGGATTGCTGAAACGGAATAAATGATTCCGCCGATCAGCACCAAGGCCGGGACAAGAAACCACTTGCGGCGTTCGTAAGTCGGCGGCCCGATGAACAAGTACCACACTAGCAGCGCGGCAAAATAGGCCATGCCGAAGGTCGCCGTGGGTATGCGCAGCGAGCCGGCTTTGGGGCCGAGCGCGAGGTAGGCCTGGGGCGAGGTGAGCACGGCGCCGCAGTTGTCGAGGCCGCTTTCGTCCGGGCCGCCGCAGAACCTGGTCAGCAGCGGGTCCAGTCCCCCCATCTGAGCGGACACGCCGAAAGCGCGGAAGGAGACGTACCAGCCGGCGGCCGCGATAACGACCGCGGCCCAGCGCAACCAGGGCTTAGGTTGCACGAAGGAGACGGGCTGGCAAACCGGGATAGTTAGCTGTTCTGTGGCGGACGATGACATTTCGTGTCTCACTGGCGTCAGTTTGGGCCGGTTGCCTCCGGCCTTTGCCGCGGCGCCTCGCGCTGCGGCCGTTTTTGAAAGACGGCACAGTATACGGGCTCATAAGCGTCGCCGGTGCTGCGCCAGAGTTCGACGAGATCGGGGTCGGCGGTCAGTGCGGACAGCGGCAGGCGGTGACGGGGCGAAGCGGCATGGCGCGCGTCCCAGATCAGCACGTCCCCTGCTCGCGACGATTCCCAGCGCTGGGCCAGGTCCGGCTCGTCCGGCGGCCGGACGCGGCCCACAAACTCGTCTATCCAAGGCGAAGCGGAAAAAATTGCCGCTCCGGTCGTTTGATGGTCCGAGAGCGAGCCAGTCGCTGCTCGGGCGATTTGGGCGGCCGTCCGATGAGCTTTCTCGCGGTCGGTCAGTTGCAGCGGGGCGCATTGGCGAAAGGGGCGAGGAATCGTGCTGACTGCCAACGGCTGAAGCAGTGCGGCTGCCAGGGCGGTTATCGGCAGGACGGTCAAGGCCAGCGTCGGCCGCGCCATCTTTTGCTGTGAAGAAAGCACGAGGACTGTGAAGAACAGCAGCATCAGCATAAGCGCTGCCGCGTGCAGAACCGGAACCGTCCATTCGAGGTGGTTGATAATGAGATCGGCGCGGAGGCGATGCAGCTCCAGGCCGGCTGCGCCCCAGAAGACAATGACGGCGGCGGCACCGATCGCGTTCACGTTGAGCAACGGGAGGTTTTGCGGGCCGACCGCCCAACGCCGCCAGGCCCGCCGGTACTCGGATAGTGCCGCTGCCGCGGAAACCGCCACGATCGGTCCGGCAGGCACGAGGAATCGGGCGTAGCCGCCGCTGCCGAAAAGCCCAAAGCCGTACATAACCGAATGTGCCGCCACGTATGCCGCCGCGCTGCTGACGAAGAGCAACCCGCCGCGCCGCCTTGCCAGCACCGGCGCGCCGATGATCGCCAGCAACAGCGTGCCGAAACCGGCCGCGAGCACCCACAGAACGATCATGGTGAGCAGGCTGCCCTGGCCGTACTCGCTGGTCGGACGCGGCTGAAGCAGCAGCTTCAGCGGCCATTCGTGCAGGAAGGCGAATGCAAGCAGGTTGTGCAGCAAAGGGGCCCAGAAAACCCAAATCCACTCGCGGGCCGGTCGGGCACGGTAAAGCAGCGCCGCCAGCCACATGACGAGGAACAGGGCGGCCTCGTGGCGGGTGATTGCACAGAGCGAGATCGCCGCGGCGCTCCAGGCGAAGCGGCCCCGGACGTACAGCCAGCATGCCAGACTCAGGTAAAAAGCCAAAGCCGTCTCGGTGAGCGTCGTGTAGCTGAGCGTGAAGGACAGCGGCTGAATCCAGAGGAATAGCGGGACGAAGGCCGCCAGGCGCACGCGCAGTTGGACCGCGACCAGATAAGCGAGCCAAGCGCTCGCGGCCGTAAGCAGCCCGCTGAACAGCCTGGCCGGCAGCCAACCCAGGCCGGCAGGGAGGGCGTACAAGGCGGTGAATCCCGGGCGGCCCCAGTCGTCAAGGAGGTAGGCGGGATGCTGCCACGCCCAGCGCGCGATCTGCAGGTGCGTGAGATCGTCCTCATGATGGACGCCGGTGCTGCGGACGGCCATGACGGCCGAGACGATCAGGCCGGCCAACACAAAGCTGATGGCGAGGCTCCAGCCGGCAGGCCGTGCTCGTCCCCCGGCCAGCGTTGGTTTTGTTGAAGCGGCCTCGAAAGACCCCGCGTGGCGGTGGCGCATGGGAGCAGCAGACCAGAATGCGGCGGCTCTGGCAAGTCCCGGCAATACAGGTACCGCCCCGAACGCGCCCGCCCCGTCGCCGGGCCTTGATGACGCCCGCCCCAGGGCCCCAAATTACGGTTGTCGTCGTGGCGGCGCTGTTTTCGCGACCGCGGTAGCCGGTTACCCATTCACCGAGGGCGTTTTTCTCCGAGGGGTCCATATTTTCCGACGGGTCCAGAGGGGGGCGGCGTTGGACCACCTCCCGACTGTCCGTCAAGATTTTTTGCGGGCCCCCTTGGCGCATTTCGAAGCAGAATCCGTTATGCTATGTGCTTCGCGGTGACCCGGCGCGAGTTATCGGGTTCTACCTGAACGCCGGCCGCTATTTAGAGGAGCTCCGGCATGCCCTTTGAGGACAAGACAATCGTTTGCGCCGACTGCGGCCAGGAATTCGTGCACTCTGCCGATGACCAGGCCCGTTATGCCGAGCGCGGCTTTACTAATGAACCCCGCCGCTGCCGCGCCTGCCGCGATAAGCGGAAGACCGAAGGCGGCCGGGGTGGCGGTGGAGGTGGAGGCGGCGAACGTGGCGGGGGTCGCTCCTCGTCCGGCGGGCCGCGCGGTGGAGGGCGCGGCATGCAGCAGTCGCGGGAATCCTTCGAGGTCGTGTGCTCCGAATGCGGGACCACCACGACCGTACCGTTCAAGCCCAGCGGCGACCGCCCGGTTTACTGCCGGGACTGCTTCCAGAAGCGTCGCGGCGGTTCGCGCAGCGGCCGCGGCCGCTGACATCGGGTAAGCCGCAGACGCGCGGCAAAGCCGAGCGACGCGGCTGAACGCCGACCGACGCGGCGAAAGCCGAGCGGCGGCGAAGGCTGAGCGACGTTGAAGCGGAGCCGGACCGTGTCGGCCCGGAATGGGGGAGTGTGCGCTCGCGTTTTCTGCAACTGGGCCGCGGTGCAACTTGCCCGCGGTTTGGCCGAGCTCCGGAGCGATGCGCCTGAGCTTGCATCGCGCCTAAGACTTTGCATGCGCCTGCCGATCAGTGCGGGCGGAAATGTTCCGGGGCGACATGCCCC
>JAGPEO010000084.1:5797-12443 GCA_018056925.1 Phycisphaerae bacterium | reverse complement strand
AGCGGCAATACACGGTGGTCGCCCTGCGGAAGGACCTGGCGGTTGAGCACGGGCAGTGCCGTTTTTTCGAGGATGTGCGCTACTTCTTCTACCTGACCAATCTGCCGGCGGGCGATCCGGCGGAACTGGTGTACCTGGCCAATGACCGCTGCAACCAGGAGAACCTGCTGGAGCAACTCCGCAACGGCGTGCGGGCGTTGAACATGCCGGTGGATGGGCTGGTCAGCAACTGGGCCTATATGGTGATGGCCAGTGTGGCGTGGTCGCTGAAAGCCTGGTTCGCGTTGCGCCTGCCGGAGCGCGGCCGCTGGAAAGAGAAGCACCGCCAGCAGAAGCGCCAGGTGTTAACCATGGAGTTCAAGCGTTTTGTTAACTCCTTCGTGCGGGTGCCGTGCCAGATTGTGCGGGCTGGCCGGCGGATCGTGTACCGCCTGCTGGCCTGGAACCCGTGGCAAGCGGTGTTTGCCCGCGGCCTGGTGGCGTTGGGGTGCCCGCTGCGGTGTTGACACCACAATTTTGACACCGGGATATGGAGGTCCCGGTTAGCCGCGGCCGCCAGAGATGAGGAAAGTGAGGGAAGCGAATGGAGCAAGCAACTCGGCACAGCAATCCCGACCGCGATCGCGGTCGGACGGGGGCACATGCCCCGGCCGCGGATCGCCCTCATGAGGATAAACAGGCTTTCATCTACGCTTGTTTTGGGACTAGCTGCGTCCCCGTTTCACACCCGGGCTGTTCCTGATCCGCGTGCTGCCGGAATCGTTTTCTTGTTTCACGGCAGTCAGAAGTTGTTAACACCCAACCGGTTCGGGGCTGCAGGCGTTGAAACGCCTGGCAACAATCGTTCGTCCTCCGGGCGAGGACGGCTGGGGTGCGGGAGGGGCGTGGGCCGGGTTCCAGGCGTTATAACGCCTGGCGACAATCGCTGGCCCTCCGGGCGCGGAAGAGGAGGGGAAGAGAAGTTAAGGCGTGGCTTTTTCCAGGCGTTGAAACGCCTGGCAACAAGCGTTCGCCCTCTGAGCGAGGACGGCTGGGGTGCGGGAGGGGCATGGGCCGGGTTCCAGGCGTTGAAACGCCTGGCAACAATCGCTCGCCCTCCCGGCGCGGAAGAGGAGGGGAAGAGAAGTTGAGGGGTGGCTTTTTCCAGGCGTTGAAACGCCTGGCAACAATCGTTCGCCCTCCGGGCGAGGTGTCCGCCCGTCGATCTCCATCCTGCTCCGCAATACAGGGCCCGCCCGGCCGGTCGGGCCGCGCGGCGAATCAGCCGCCGCCGGTCAGGACTGCCACGAACGGATCAATATCGAAGGCGTTGACCGTGCCATCGTTGTTGATGTCGGCGTTGTTGATGTCGCACTCAGCGTAGGCCGCGGCGTAGCCGGCCGGATCGGTCAAAGCCAGCACGAACGGATCAATGTCGAACGCGTTCACCGCGCCGTCGCAGTTCAGATCGCCGGCGGGGTGCCGCGGCTGAACGTAGCCGAAGACGCGCAACGACGGGTCACCGAAGAGGATCCAGGTGTCGAAGTTCACCAGGCCATCCGAGCCGGGCGTCGAGCCGTAACTGTCCATCATCGCGCACGAACCGGCGTAGCACAGCGCGCCGAAGCTGAAATAATCTTCGCGAGTCAATAGCAGGTTGAACTCGTCCTGAGCTTCCATGGGCGGCGCCCAGTCCTGGTTGATGGACGACATGTAGGCCGCCACGGCGCCGGTGGGCTCGCCGTCGCGCGTCGCCCGCAGCCAGGTTTCCGCAAAACACGTGCCGTTGGCGAACTGGCCGTTCACGCAAGCCACGCTGAAGATGAACGGAAGCTGGTTGTAGTTGGTCAGCTCGGCGATGTGCGTGCTGGAAAAGCGGGTAGTCGTCCAGGCGCTGCGAGTGCCGTGCCCGCAATAGTTGATAATGCCGCGGCCGGCGTTCACCGCCGCCGTAACCGCGCCGGCGGACGCACCGGGATCGTAGATTTCATCCACTTCGGTGTAGTCATAGTCCAGCAGCCAGTCGCGAATCTCGCCCATGTGGACGAAATCGGCCTGACCCTCATCACCATCGCCGTCGCCTTGTGAGGATGCAATACCTACGGCGCGTTTGAACCACGGCTGTCGCGTGGCCGGCATCGTTTCGTATTCGATGGTCCGCAGCACCTGGGTTTGCACATGCGCGGCGCTCTCGGCGGAGAAGCGGCCCACCACGATGTCCGGATAGTTGTCATCACCGGCCAGCTTGGCATAAGTGGCGTCGGACGACCCGCCGTACGCAATCGGCGTCGGGACCTGGGCCGAGTCGCCGACCAGCAGCACAAAAGCCAGATCGCTGGTGTCGTACACGTTCTGTATGTAGCTCTTGATGGCGTCCGGATTGAGGCCAATGCTCGACACGCCCACGACTGTGGTATTTATGCCAATACGGTTCTTGTGGGCGGCCAGCGGCTGTACGTAGGGGATCCAGGCGTCATGACAGATGATCAGCAAGTCGCCCTGCTCGTCCAACGGCGCATAGCGCAGCCGCGGGCCGAAATTCAGGAAATGCGCCGAATGAATCGAGTCGAAGGCACGTGTCGGCTTCTTGAAGTCCCGGCCGGCATGCTTGACGTTGACCTTGCCCGGACCGGCCGGCGTCAGCTCTACCGTCACATCTGTATAGACGCGCAGAATGCCGCTGCCCGGATTGTACTGAAACGGGTACAGCTCGATGCAAACACCCCGGTGTTCGCGCAACAGGTAGGGTCGGCCGAGCTTAACCACCTCGCCCGGGAAAAATCGGTTCTGGCTGTAAGCCGGGCCGAACTCGTAAGGCACCGACGCGGGGTTCACATTGCGTTTTAAGCTGCCCTTGGACGGCGCGACTTCGCAGGCGACGTCGTAGTAGTCCGCTGCAACCACGGCCACGCTCATGGCGGCGTCGTCGGGAATGATCACGCTGCGACACACCTTGGGCAGGCTCGGCGCCCCCTTTTCCAGCATGATCGCCTCGCCCGGCAGCCGCGGCACGCTCCAGTCCTGGCCGTCAATCGTCAGGTTGCGCAGTTCGTAGTCCCCGAGGCTATAGCTGACCGTGATCCGCTCGGGCGAATTCTCCAGGACCCGCACGTCCACAACTTGCGGGGAACCGGCCCCTGCCAGAACGGGCACGCAAACAAACACCGCCACCAGCGTCCAACGCCAGACACTGAGAATTCGCACGGGGTCTCCTTTCCGCCACACGGATGCACGGCCGATAACTTTGGCCGGGCACGGACTGTCCTTCCGCACCGGCTCCGGCCTCAGGCAAGATCGACCAGATGACTGGCCTGATTCGCCTAAAGCGACATACGTATAGTAGCACTGTAGGAAAGCGCTGGAGCGCAACCAAGCTGTTATGAACGCTCGTTAGCGCCTTTGCCGCTATTCCCCAGCGGCCGCAGTGGCCACCGGCAACACCACTTCGACCAGTTCGCTCACGTTAGAACACTCGCCAGCGCTCGCTACGCCAAGCCGGACGACCGAGCCGTGCTCGAACTTCACCGGGAACTGGCGCATGTCCACAGTGACGCTAAGGCCCTCGGGAGGCGAGACAGCAACGGGGAACCACGGCTGGTCGTTCAAGCCTCCGTTGCCAACTCGGCCGTACACCCGATAACCAACGACGTGCTGAAGATACTGTTGCTCGCGTTCGGCCCGCGGCGGCGCCCAGGTTATCCGGACCTCGTGACCGCCCACGCGCTCCGCCTTCACGTCCCGCGGTGCGGGCGGCGCGCCCAGTGAACCGAACGGCGTTTGCAGTGCGAATTCATAATATTCCTGTTCGCCGCGGAACCAGGCCGTGATGGCCTCTGTGATGTCCAGCCAGAAATGCGCCTGCCGGTCATCTTTGGTCACGCGGACGAGCATTAAGCCGCGTTTGCCCTCCGGGTCGATGTTGCCGAAGCCGTTCAGGCGGCGCTGGAAGCCGTTCAACGTGCGAATCGACTCAGCGGGGCGCGGAATCAGGCGAACGACGCCGCCGGGGTCCGACCTGCCGGTCATCACCGGGTACGCGGAGACCGGGTGATCGAAGTTGCCGTCCTCGACAACAGACCAGTACTTCAAATCCTCGATACCGCCCGCCTGCTTCTCGTGTTCGACCACCACGCCGCGCTGGAAGAACTCGACGAAGGCGCCTGGCACGCCCCGCCCGCTCATATCCGTGAGGCGCACCGCAAGGATGCGCGGCAGCGCGAAGAACATATCGCCGCGATAGCCGCGCGGCTTGTCTATGCTGAAGTTCAAATAGCCGGCATCGGCCTCGCCAAATAGCCACGGCCCAGGACGGTACATCATTTGTGTGGGGTACCGCGCGGAGTGGCCGATCTTGTCGCCGGTGTCGGGGGCAACGTGCGGCTCGGCGCCGGCGTAATCCAGCGTTTGGTAGTCCGGCAGACCGAGTTCATGGCCGAGATCGTGAAGCAGCGTCCATTCGGTCTGGTTGCGGGCGGCGTGCTCGGGCGGCGCCCACTTGCCACTGGCCAACTCTTCGGGGCTGTCGTGCCATACACGGGCCCCCTGATCGTCGGCCAGACCGTTCTCTTTCCAGCGGGCTTGCTCGGCGGCCGGCACGTCGGTGGCGTAAACGATGCGGTCGAGCCGGACGCGTGCCTTGATGCCCTCGGGGGCGGCCGGGTAAACGCTATCGGCGAAGAGCTGGTTCATCAGATCGATGTGCCAGCGGTAGTAGTCTTCCCAAGAAAAGGTGCCGTACGCATTGCGGTACTCGCGCCAAGCGGCGACGCGGCCCGGGTTGACGATGTAGATCAGCCCCCAGCCCCAGAGCGGCGCGATCGTTTCGTTGTTGATGGTGGCGATTTCCGGGTGCTCCGGCTCTATGCGAAAGCGGACCGTGTACTGGCCCGTCCGCCACTTCCACTTCGCGGCGAAGGTCACTTCCTGGTTCTCGTTGAGTGCGTCGGTGAAGCGCCCCTCCAGAATCGGCTCATCATCTACCAGGCAGGTGTAGCGGAACGGGCCGGCCGGGGCGAAGCCCACGTTCTTCACGTGGGCCGTAAGCGTCAGTTCCTCGCCGGGGCGATAATTGGTGCGGACGCCCGCGATGATTTTGTTGGGTTCCATGTAATCGCGTATGCCCTGGCTCTTTAGGACCGGCGCACCGGTTGGTAGCGGGCGCCCGAACTGGTCGACCTGAATCCGGCCGTGCAGGCTGTAGTTCTTGGGATCGACCTCGATGAACGTGACGCTCAGATCGGGCAGGTCGGGCTTGCGGTCCCACTCCGGGCCACGCTCAATCTGATAGCTCTTGACCGCGCTGCGTGGGAACGCCTCCGGCGGCTGCCCCACGTCGGCGAGCTGCCGCCAGACGAGAATGCGCGTCCCCTCATCGCGCACGTAGCAATTCTCGAGCTTGCGCCCATCGGCAAACTCGAGCGTATCCGCGAACGAAGTCCCGCCAAAATAGGCGCCGGCCAGCGCCGCCGCTAACACCATTCCGCGCAATCGCATCGAAAGCATGCCTCAAACTCCTGCTCACCGGGCAGCAGGATAAGCTGGAGAGACCGATTGGCAAGCCCCATGGCGGGCCGCGCACAGCGCGTCTGCCAGGCCCTGCGCTCTGAAGGAGTTACAACCGCCTGGCACCGGCGCGCTTGCGGCCACGTGAGACCGGGGGAGCCGACGGTGGCGGCTCGTTCGGGTCGCCCTGGGGGATAGCTTCTTTGGCTTCGCCCGCCAGTTGACGGCGTAAGATTGTCAATAGCGTCGGCATTTCAAGAAAGCGCTTCGGCAAACGCCAGTGAACTGTCTGCGGGTCAGGTACGCGCGGCGAGCCGGGGCCGGTTTCGAAAAGCGGCCTGGCTTTCTGAAAATCTTCGACCGCGAAAATGACGTCCGGCGGATCGAGCACAATCGACCGGATCCCCCAACGCTGCGCCAGAACGCGAAGCTCCGCCAGTTTCAGCAGCGTCTGCACTTCCTCCGGCAGCGGACCGAAGGCGTCCCGTAGATCATCATGCAGTACCGCCAAATCCTGCGGTGTGCGGCAGTGCGTCGAGCGCTTGTAGACTTCCATACGCTGGCGGTCGGACCGGATGTACGCCCGCGGAATGCTGGCCGTCACGCCCAGCTCCAAATTCACCGGCTTGAACGGTTCGGCCGGCTCGTTCTTCATCCGCCGCACCGCCTGCTCGAGCATCTGGCAGTACATCTCATAGCCGACCGCCTCGATGTGCCCCGACTGTTCCGCCCCCAAAAGATTGCCGGCTCCGCGAATCTCCAGGTCGCGCATGGCGATCTGAAATCCAGCGCCCAGTTCGCTGTAGTGCTCGATCGCCTTCAACCGCTTGGCGGCCGTATCCTTCACCGGATGCTGCGGCGAAAGCAACATATACGCGTAGGCGCGGTTCTTGGAGCGGCCCACGCGCCCGCGAAGCTGGTGCAGATCAGCCAGCCCGAAACGCTCGGCGCGATTCACGAATATGGTATTGGCCGAGGGAATGTCCAGGCCGGATTCGATGATATTCGTCGACACCAGCACGTCCGCCTCGCGCCGCAGGAACTTCAACATCACGTCTTCCAACTCGTGCGCGGACATCTGGCCATGCCCGATTACCACCCGCGCCTCGGGCACAATGCTGCGCAGGCGGTTGGCGACGGCGTGAATGTCGCGCACGAAGTTGTG
>JAGPEO010000084.1:0-5697 GCA_018056925.1 Phycisphaerae bacterium | reverse complement strand
ACGCGATGCCCGGCTGCGTCTCGCGTTCGGCCTGGATCGCCAGCATTTCGCCCGCCAGGTCGGTCACCGCCTCGGCCACGCGCGCCTTGGTGTTTTTCCAGGCTGACCCGCCCAGCGTGCTCAGCTTCGGCTTGCCGCGCACCGCCCCGATGTACTTCTGCACCAGGTGAATCTGGCTGGTCGCGACGTGCACCACCGCCTTGCCGGCGAATTCGATCGCCAGGTACTCCTCCGGCCGCCCGGCGCGGTCCAGCGTCTTCAGCCCCAGAAAACGCCCGATGCCGTGCAGCGTATGTACGACGAGGTCGCCGGTGTCGAGATCGAAGAAGCTGTCGATCGGGCGCGCGGGCGCGACGCGCCGCAACGTCCGCCGCTGGCGAAAGCGATGGAACAGCTCGTGATGCGGCACGTATGCCGTCTGCTGCGCGGCCGCAGTCTTCCCCCCTTCTGCCGCATGCCCCCATTGAAACCCGCGGTGCAGCACGCCGACGGCGGTATGCAGGTTCGCGGACCGCTCCGGCAACTGGTCCAGCAGTTCGATGAACCGTTGCTCCTCGGCCGGATTGTCACATAGGACGTACGTCTCGCACTCGCGCGCAAGCTCCACCAGCGCCTGCAATGCCTCGGTCGATTTGGGCTCGAATTGCGGCAGGCTGCGCACGGCGAAATCGACGGTCCGCGGCCCGCCGCCCTTGAAACGCTGCAAGTGCAACTGCGAGAAGTCGGCCGCCCGTCGAAAAACCGCCTCAACCGGCACCATCCCGGCCGGCTCCCCCAGCCGCTGCCAGTATGTGCGGCCCAGCTCCTGCACCTCCGCCGGCTCGGCCAGCGCGATCAGCGTGTCCGCCGGCAGAAATGCCAGAAAGCTCGTGCTCAGGCCGCGGCGCGGGTCCGCCCGCCGCAGCCGCGGCAGCGACATGGCCGGAATTTGCACGGACTGCAGAAGCTGCGACGAACGCTGCGTGCCGAGGTCAAATAGGCGGATGGACTCAATCTGGTCGCCGAAAAACTCGATGCGGACGGGATCGGTGTGCGCGTTCGAAAAGACGTCCACAATGCCGCCACGCTGGGCAAAGTCGCCCGGAACGTCCACCGCGTCGCAGCGGCTGAAGCCATGCTCGCTCAGCCAGCGCGCCAGCTCCGCCGGCTCGAGCGTCAGCCCGACGTCCAGCGCCAGCGAAGTGGCCGCGATGGCCTCCGGCGACGGCACGGTCTGCATAAGGGCCATGATCGGGGCGACGATGGCGGGCGGGCCGGAGTGATCGTGACAACGTGATTCGGTGATAGGGTGATAAGGGGGCGACGCCCCGGGAGCCTCTTCCGGAACCACCTTTTGCGGAGAAGCGCCGCTTTCCGGCCGAGCTGCCTCGCGCTCCGGCGCAGTTATCACTCTGCCGCTTTCCCACCTCATCACCTCCATGCATAGACGCAGCCGCTCCGCCGCCAGTTCGTCCGCCTCCGTCGATTCTCCGGCGATTTGCTCGAGCTGGGGCAGCAAGTCCGGCGCGCGGCCGACGGCCGTCTCGATATCGTCGCGGCAGTCGTCGGCCTCGTCGGCGTGGGCGGTGATGAGGAGTAGCGGCCGGCCCAGCCGCTGAGCGGCGAGTGCAGCCAAAACAGGCGCAGCGGACCCCCACAAGCCCTCGGCCGCAGCCACCCCCCTTTCCGTCGCCAGCAGCCGGAGCAGCTCCTCGAAACGCGGGTCGCCATGCACGGCGGCAAACAAATTCACTGCTCGTAATTTTATCGGCAAATCATTACGTCGCCTCCCCTTACCAGTCGGGTGCCATGGGCGCCATGCCCAAGCTGTAAGCGCGGGCATGCCTTCGTCAGCGACGGGGCAGATGGGAGGCTACCGGCAAGGGCATACCCGCGCCGCTACGCGGCTTGAGCATGGCACCCGGCGGCACGCGAAACCACGACACACACCGGCGCCGCGTGCCATACGTGGGTACCCCAGGGCCGCCTGGACGTCCGGCAAATGAAGCCGTTTTTAACGCCGCCGGAATCCGTTACCGGCATAATCTCTGTGCCAAGGGCAACGGATGAGGTATCCAGATGATCCAGATGCAGACCGCCCCCCGTGCCGCCGAGGCGGCGAAGCCGTCCCGAAACATGCGCCTCATTCAGGTGACGCCGGACGTCGCTTGCATTCAGAACGTTATGGTTAACCTGTACTTCGTCGGCCATAACCGCCCCGGTGCGGACTGGGTGCTGATCGATGCCGGCTTGCCGTACTCGGCCCAAGGCATTCTGCGGGCGGCCGAAAGGCACTTTGGCGCGGGGGCGCGCCCGCGGGCCATTTACCTGACGCACGGGCACTTCGACCACGTCGGCGGCCTCCGCGAACTGGCCGAATTTTGGGATGTTCCGGTTTTTGCGCATGAGCTGGAATTGCCGTACCTGACCGGGTTGTCCTCGTACGCTCCGCCGGATCCCAATGTGGGCGGCGGGTTGCTGGCTTGGATCTCGAGCTTGTACCCGCGTGGGCCCATCGATCTCGGACGCCGCGTAAACGCCTTGCAAGCAAACGATCTGCCGTTCCTGGACAAATGGCGCTGGATTCACACACCGGGTCACACGCCGGGGCATGTTTCGTTCTTCCGCGAGCAAGACCGCCTCTTGATCGCCGGGGACGCGTTCACGACCACCAAGCCGGAATCGTTGCGCGCGCAGCTCCGGCCGCAGTCGGGCGTTTACGGCCCACCGGCCTACTTCACCAGCGACTGGGCCTCGGCCTGGTCATCCGTACAACGCCTGGCCAGCCTGCACCCGGCTGTGGCCGCGACGGGCCATGGTCTGCCGATGAAAGGCGCGGAATTGGAGCAAGATCTTCAAACGCTGGCGCGCGACTTTGACCGCCTGGCGGTTCCGCGCCGCGGGCGCTACGTGCTACAGCCGGCCGTCGCCGACAAGACGGGGGTCGTTTACCTTCCTCCGGCCCCGGTCAACGCGCTGTTTGTGGGCGCGCTCGGATTGGCCGGGACCGCCGGGGCGGTCGCGCTTTACTATGGCCTGCGCCGCCGAAACAAGTCGCCCCGGACGGCGGAGCGCGGCGCGCCAGCTTTCACTCGAATAACGGCCACGAGCGGAGGGGATCAGCCAGACGCGGCTTGAGATCATCGTCGAGCGGCACAAAGACCGACCAGTCGTAGCGCAGCATGCACAGCCCGTGCCGGAATCCGTCGAAGGCGATTTCGGGCCGCTCCCCGCGCAGCTCCTGTATCAACCAGCTTGGGTAATCGGCGCCCGCCGCGATGGCCATCGGAGCCCCGCCGCCGAAGCGCGGATTGATTTCGATGAAGCGAATGCGCCGCTCGGGCGTAACGATGCACTGTAAGTTGACCAGCCCGCGCAGGGATTTTCCGAGCGCCTCGACCACGCGTTTGCCGGCGTTCATGATCTCGGCGTCTTTAACCACCACGCCCTTGGAAACTTCACCGCTGCGCACCTGCCAGCGGGCGCGCGGCACCACGCAGCGCGGCACGCCCTCCAGGCCCACGTACACGTCCAGCGTGTATTCCTGTCCGACGACCAGTTCCTGAACGATTAAATCGCTGTGGCGGCGCAGGACATACTCGAGTTCAAATTCATCGCGGACCACGTTGACCCGCCGGCTGGCGCTGCCGCTCAGCGGCTTGCAAAACAGCGGGAACGCGGGGCGTGCCTCGCCCGCCCGGATTTGCGCGGGCGTGAAGGTGGCCGGCGTGTCGAAGCCATGCTGCCGCAGGAAGTCGTAGGTGCGCAGCTTATTACGGCAGATCTCGATTACCTGCGGATCGGCGATCAGCGCGGTGCAGCCCGCTGCATCCAACTCGGCGCGGCGGTCGCTGATTATCTGCAAATCTGTGTCCGTCGTCGGAATCAGGGCCTGGGCGCGGCAGGCCGTCACGGTTGCCATCAGCGAGGCCATGTAGCCCGAATCATCCGCGCGCGGCACGAGGTGCGGCTCGTCCGCGCATAACAACGCGGGCGCCGTGGGATCGCTGTCCACCGCCACAATCCGTAACGGCTGATCCAGGCGGCGCGCCGCGGCGCGAAAAGCTTGAAGCAGCTCTACGCGCCGGCCAACGCAGGTGAAGAGCAGCGTCAGCAGCTCATTAGCCCTTTTCCGAGACGGCATTCTCATAGCATCGTCGGAAACATCCCTGCGCGCCAAGTGGCAATCCTGGACCGGCGGGGCGGGCGAGGGGTTTTCGCCCGGCCGCGCACGTCTGCCTGTGGGAATGTGGGAATGTGGGAACGTGGGAACGTGGGAACGTGGGAAGGTGTCCCCCTTTCTTCACTCCCTTAGGCAGGATGTGCGCTGCTATGCGAAGGTCATCGAGGACGGGGCCGTGAACCGGTGTTGTCGCTTCGCGCGTTATGTGCGCAGGCCGTGCGCAACCCCGTGGGCGTCCCCGGGCCGCAGATTTATTGCTCCATGCGCGTCTCGCTGAGCCGCCGTCGCCGACTGGTCATTGCGGCTCGATGATCGCCGGCATGAAGCAGCCGACGTGCTCGTGGTCGATGATGAGCAGGTTACGTAGCCCGGCCGCGATGGCCTGGGCCTGCCGGGGCGCGACCTGCTGGAGCAGCGGCAAGAGGGCGCGCATCAGCGGATTGTCGAACGAGAGCGACACGTCGGCGAGTTCCCATTCGTCGCGCTTTTCTTCGCCCGTAAGTTGCGCCAACAGCTCCTGGAAAATGTCCCGCTCTTCGGGATAGATGTAAATTTCGTACTCGTCGCCGAGCCCGGCCTTCGTGGCCGCGTGGCGAATCGCGTCGGACAGACCGCCGATCTTGTCCACCAGGCCGAGCTTCACGGCCTGCTCGCCGGTATACACGCGCCCGCCGGCGACGGCCTCGAGTTCGCCTTTGATACGATCGCCGCGCGATTCCTGCACACGCGCCTTGAATTGGGCGTAGATGTCCTCAATGTACTTCTGCATGAACGCCCGCTCGGAGTCAGTCCAGGGCGTTTGCGGGCTCATCAGGCCGGCACGCGCCCCGCGCTGATATTCAGTAAAGGTGATGCCCAGTTTGTCGGTCATCAGTCCGTGCCAAACGAGCTTCCCGCCGAGCACGCCGATCGAACCGGTGATCGTCGACGCATTCGCGAAGATCGTCTGCCCCGGCACCGAGACGTAGTACCCACCGCTGCCGGCCACGGAACCCATGCTCACGATCAACGGCTTCTCTTCAGCCGTGCGACGCGCCGCATGCCACATGATATCGCTGGCCAGCGCCGATCCGCCCGGCGAATCGACGCGCACGACGACCGCCTTGACGTTCTCGTTCGTGCGGGCCTTTTCGAAGGCCGCGCGAATCGTCGTGCTGCCCGCATTCCGCGAGTCGAAAATGCTCGGCTCGCTCTTGCCCAACGTGATACCGCCGTCGATGTACAGGACGGCCACGCCCGGCCGCGCAGCAGCCTCGGCCGTCTCACTCAGCTTTGTGAACAACTGCATCAACTGCGTGAGCATCGACCACGGATCCGCAGTTTCGAGCTCCGTACCGGTCTTTTTCTTCAGCGTCTTGAGAACCTGCACATCTTCCCCGTACTCTTTCTGCAGCCGCTTCCGGAAGCCCGCGAAAGACGAGACTTCGTCCACCAGTTTTAGCTGCAGAGCCTGATCCGCCCGCAAGGGGGCGATGTTCACCGCGGTCTTGATTTGCTCGATGTCCAAGCCGCGCCCCGTGGCCATCATTTGCAGC
>JAGPEO010000404.1 GCA_018056925.1 Phycisphaerae bacterium | reverse complement strand
GTGCCGGCACGCGCGACCAGCGCTGCGACAGATAGCGCGCCCCCCACCATAACCCACTGCCCGCCAAAACCGCCAGCGGCATACAGGCGACGTACGAATAGCGGTCGGCAACTAACTGCGGTCCGCTTTGCGCGAACCCGAGCACCGGCATCAACGTGATCACGTAGATCGCCAGCACCACGGGCCCGGCCGGACGGCAGCGCCGCGCCGCCAGCAGTAGCACGATGCCCGGCACCACCAACAGCGCCGCCAGAATGAATCGCGGCTCGAACGGGCTCATCTGCGGCGGAATTTCGTACAGCGGCCCCAGCCCGATCGGAACCAGCGTCTTCCAGACGTAGAAGCCCAGCCCATAGAAGGCCTGCGCGATTCGTTGCAGCACGCCATGCTCGGCCAGCGTCTTCATCGTATCCGGAGCGGCCGCCTGCGCCCGACCCGCCATGACCGCCGCCCATGCCGCCAGCGGGACGAAGGGCATTTTGTCCAGCAGCACGCGGACCGCGCCAGGCCGCGACAGCGACTCAATCGAAAGGCTGACGCGCCGCAACGGATAAAAGTCGAGCAGCAGCAGAATGACCGGCAGCGTCATGCCCCAAGCCTTGGACAGCAACGATGCCAGCAGCAGCAGCAACGACGCGACATACCAGCGCCAACTGCCCGCGCCGCCGGCGGCATAACGCACGTAACAGATCACGCACGCCAGCAAAAAGAAAACGGACAGTACGTCGCGCCGCTCCGTCGCCCAGGCCACGGACTCGACCCGCAGCGGGTGCACGGCAAAGAGCAGCGCAGCCACCGCGGCCACCGCCAGCGCAGCCGGCGGTGGGCGTCCGGTAATCCCCCGTGTCAGGCTCAAGAGCCGCGCCGCCAGCAAATAGAAGAGCACGGCGTTCAGCGCGTGCAACACAAGATTCGTCAGGTGGTAACCAAAGGCGTTATCTATGCCCCAAATCTTGTAATCGATCCCGTAGCTGATCCAGGTGAGGGGGTGATAGTGCCCCATAAAGTAGGCGTCAAAAGCCCACTTTAGCTGCTCAGACCCCAGTCCGCGAAAGCGGTCGTTATTGAGCAAAACCTTGTCGTCGTCCCAGTTCAGGAACTCGTTGTTCAGCGCCGGGGCAAAGGCGGCGAACGTCACGCCCAGGACGACCAGCGGCAGGATCAACCGCAGCCACAGCGGGGCAGCGGCCGCAACCAGTTTCACCTCCGGCTCACCACTCGGGGGAAAGCCATCGGCCACCTTGCGGCGGAGATTGCGATCGGGAAGGGCTCGGGAGCGCGTTTCGCTGCGTTTCGCAGGATCGGCAGCTCCACGCCCGCCGCCGCGCTCACCGGTTGCCGAATTCTTTCTGTTGGGCGCAACATTTACCATCGGAAACAGCCATTTTAGCGGAGACTGCCGGCCGTCACCAGCCGCGCGCTGGGCGGCCGCGCCGTACGCGACGTGGCGCGCGATCAGGCCGTGTTTTTACCTGGTTTGGGCAAAACGTTTCCAGGCAAACGCGCCCTGAGCCACCGATCTTGGCCTTAGTCTGCTGCTCTGGCGACAGGCGCTGCTCAGGTAAATGGCTCAATGTGCCGAGATTATGGCTATGGCTCTACCAAATTTGGCTTTAGACTAGAAACGTCGGACAAAAATTTGGTTACAGGGCTAGCAAAATTGGCACGATGATGTTATTATGACATTTGAGCAGTGTCCTGCGCGGACGCTGCCACCTCGCGAAGGATTGGCTGAAATGACGCGGAACCGGAACGCGTTTGAAGGCTGCAACGGGGACGGGGTGGTCGATCAAGTAATTCCAGCCCAACAACAAGAAACACTCGAAGATGAAGCCGGCCGCGAGTCCGATCGCCGTCGCTACCGCATCATCAAAACGCTTTTCGAAAACCACGAATCTGGACGAATCACAATCCGCGAGCTTGAGCGAAACCGCAAGTTCACGCGCGCCTTTCGTCATCGCGGCGCGACCACGCTCGAGGAGGATTTTCGCCGGATCGAGGCACTCTTGGGAAATGGGCAGCCCTTCCGCGTCACACGCGATGGCGCCGCAATGCTCAGGTGGGTGCCGGCCGGCGAGTCAGCCTTCGCAGAGTTGGGCTACTGCTCGGCCGCTTCGGCGCCTCCCAAGCTCGCGGCCGAAACAGAAGACAAGCGGCGCATTGGGGAACTGGTCGTAAGTGAACTGCTCAATGCAGACGTCGAGGTGCTTTACCTGAGCACCGGCACTACGGTGTACCAGGTTGCACTGGCCTTGCTGAACAGCGAGCGCGAAAACGTCTCAATGATTCTGACCGACAATGCGGCCATCGTTGAGCTGTGCTGTCAGCGCTCGATGACCGATAGGCGACTGCGCGAGAACAAGCTGCTGCTTCACCTGATCGGCGGGCGGCTCTCTTTCAATCCGCCCGACATTGAAAGTGAGTCTGAATTCAAGGAGTTTAAACGCTGGAAGTGTTCCAAAGCCGTGATTTCGGTGACCGGAATCAACCCGGAGACTGGCCAGCTTTACAGTTTCCGCCTGCCAAAAACCAAGGAAGAGGTGTTGCTCGATCTGGATGTGCGCGAAGTGATCATCCCTCTTCTGCCCAACAAAATCGGGCAGGCGGGCGGGCGCCTGATTCATGACCCGCGTAACCAAAACCACGAAAACCGCATTTATCGAATTGTGACGACTAAACTTGCTCCCGGGGTTAAGGCCCAACTGGAGAAACACCGTTACGAAGTTCGGGAGGTGGATGCTCCGCGGCCCACTTAGAGGCCGCCGGGCTCTCGCCGATCTTCAATGACGAAAGATACCAGGAGAAACGAAACC
>JAGPEO010000403.1 GCA_018056925.1 Phycisphaerae bacterium | reverse complement strand
GTCGGCCAACTGATCCTCGCTGGCCGCATTCACCAAGTCGAGCGCCTTGTCGGCTTGCGTACGGTCATAGCGCATATCCAGCGGCCCTTCGCTTTCGAACGAGAAGCCGCGCGCCGGATCAGCCAGTTGGGCAGAGTTGACCCCGAGGTCCAGAAATAGCACATCCACTCGCTGCAGGCCCAGGGCCGCTAGGACCTCGGGGTACTCCGCATAATTCGCTTTGAACAAGTCCAGGCCGTGTCCAACCAGCCCGGACAGCCGCTGCCGCGCCTCGGCCAAGAGCTCTTCGTCCAGGTCCAGGCCGATGTAGCGTCCGCCGGGCATGATTCGCGGGGCGAAAACGGCCGCATGCCCGCCCTGTCCGACCGTGCCGTCCAGAACGACTTGGCCCGGTTCCAGTTTCAATAGATCGAGCAGAGGCTCGACCAATACCGGCTGATGTTCGCGCCGCAGATCAGCCACGATCTGTTGCCCCGTTGCCACGCGGCTGACGGTCAAAAAAAACTTCGCCGAAGCATGGACGTACCCGCCCCAAACGGGTACAACACACGTCGTTCGTACTCAGGATGAAATGCTTGGTCGCGGCCAACCTTCCCTGATCGGCCTGCGACCCGCACCAGGCGGAACCAACCGCCGTTCGGAGTTCAGGAACATCCTTGTTCCCCGCCAGCGTCCCTCGGCGAAAAGGCGCTGACTGTTACTCCGCATCGTGGGGAGGGATGCAGCGACGACCGCGCCAACAGACGCCGCTGCTATCCGCCCTCGTTCAAACCCAACCAACCTGTATCATCTGGTCACTGACCGGATCTCGCTCAGGCCGCGGTCTGGCGTCCTGAGTGCGCCTCAGGCCTGGAGGCCGGACGGCTGAGGTGCGAAGGCTCGCAACTCCTGCAACGCCCGGGCGCGATTCTCAGCCAAGTGCTCCCACTGGCTGTTTTCGAACTCTTCGAAGTCGCGCCGGTTCCAAAGCTCCAAGTGATCCTGAACGCCGATCAGTGTGACCTCTTTTTCAATACCGGCCCGCTTAAGCAGCCTGTCCGGAAGCAGAATCCGACCTTGGTTGTCAGTTTCGAGCAAAGCACACTGGCTGTACTCGAACTGACGCCACGCTTGGGTCGTGTCGGACAGACTTTCTACTGGCGGCACGGGCCGGAGCTTCTCGAAATAAGACTCCGGGTAAAGCGCCAGAGTTCGTGGTCGGCCGCCGGGCAAGGCGTAGAACGAATGCTCATCGAGCTTCCGCCGGATGTTGAACGGAACGGAGAGCCGGTTCTTGGCGTCGATGACCAGCTCATAAGTCCCGACCAGGAACATCGTTTCGGCCCACTGCGACCCACTTTTCACCACTGACACACATAGTGTAACACACGTAAGGAATTACGCAAGCGAAAAGCACTTTTTTTGAGCGCCAGCGCAAATTATTTCTGGACCTGACCGATGAACAGCCTTTTGTATACCTGACCGCTAGGGGGCTTTCCCAACGGGGTGAACCCTGACCGTCATTCTTGGCCCCGGCCGAGAGGCTGACCATCTTTACCTGACGGCTTTCCGTCGCCCAGCCAACCCGCGCGGCCGCCCTTGCGAGCAGAGCCGGGGCGTGCCGCCCCGGAATGATGCCAACGGTCGCAACTCGCCTTTTGTGCGAGCAGAGCCGGGGCGTACCGAAATGCCACCAAGAGGCCTCCGCATCCGCGCAGTACCCCGCCCAGACTTTCGCCACCTCTGAGCGTAGCCCAGCGTGCAGCGCTGGCATAGCTGGGCTGCCCTTCCATTGTGAGTGCCGCAGGCACGCCTGTTACCCCTCAACATGCTGCACTGCTTCAGGCCGCAACCGCCTCTGACAACTGGATGACTGGCAATTGAAAACCGCCCTGCAGTGCCCCAAGACTGGCCTGACCGACCCCGGTAACGTCAAATTTCGCGTGTATGCTCCGAGCCCAGCGCACTTTCCCGCGGCACTGTCCCGCCTTACAATTCTGGTTGAAAGGTCACCATTTTGAGCGCTGCCCGAAAGATCAATACGACGGTACAGGCGGGCGGGAAGATCGAAGTGCGCGCTCCCGATCTGCCGCCCGGCCAACCAGTCGAGGTGACCATTCGCCTCGTGCATGAGCAGCCGAACGGGCGGCGGTCGGTGCTCGATATCCTGGCTGAATGCCCCGGCGGGCTGCTCTTCAAAACGCCCGCAGACGTGGACGCCTACATCCGCCAAGAGCGCCAGTCATGGGAGCGCTGAATCTGCCGCCTTCCGGCGTCGTCTACCTTGATGCCAACTGCATCATCTACGCGGTTGAGAAGGTCGCGCCCTACGACACCGCGCTTGCACCTCTGTGGCAGGCAGCCGCGTCCGGTCAGTTCTCGGTAATCAGCAGCGAACTGGTAGTGCTGGAAACGCTGGTCAAGCCGCTGCGCGACACGAATGCCCGCCTGGAAGCGGCGTTTCGAGCGTTCTTGTTCGATTCGACCGAATTCCGTCTTGCGCCTGTGGAGTTGCGAATCCTCGAGCGCGCCGCGCGCCTTCGTGCGGAGCTCGCGCTGAAAACGCCCGACGCTATCCACGCCGCAACCGCCCTCGACGCCGCGGCAGCGCTTTTCATCACCAACGACCCCTGCTTTCGCCGTGTGCCGGGATTGCCGGTGGCCGTTCTTTCCGAAACCATCACCGCCCCATCAGGGTAGCGCCGATTCGTAAACCGTCTCGCGCGCCTCCGGCGGAAATCCTTTTTCGCGCACGTCAGGGCCGTACGCACGCCCGATCGGTCAACTTGGGCTGCCATGACCAGCGGCTCCCCAGCCAACTCCTTCCGTAAGAAACTAGCTC
>JAGPEO010000083.1:8522-12521 GCA_018056925.1 Phycisphaerae bacterium | reverse complement strand
GGGCAGACGGTCCAGTTCCAGGTGCGCGATGAAAGCTCCGCCACTAACGACCTGGACCACGCCCTCGCCCGCGAACGCGACCGCCCCGCCGCCGGCGCCCTGCTCTTCACGTGCAACGGACGCGGCACTCGGCTATTCAACCATCGCAGCCACGATGCCCGGATGATTTACGATGCGTGCGGCGCGCTGCCGATGGCCGGCTTCTTCGCCGCCGGCGAAATTGCGCCCATCGGGCGACGCAGTTTCCTGAACGGCCAGACCGCCAGCATCGGTTTCTTCCGGCCGCGCACCAACGATAATGTCTGATCCTCCTCCGCAGCGCCACGCCTTCTGCTTTCCAGCGGAAATGCGCCTGCGCTGCCGCAGCGATTTTCACGATGCTTTTCGCCGCGGCGTGCGCGCTTCGGATGGCCGTCTGACGGTGTGGGCGCGGCGAAACGGATTGCCCCATTCTCGGTTGGGCATCGTAGTCGGACGCAAGTACGGCGGTGCGGTCCAACGCAACCGGCTTAAACGATTGCTGCGGGAGGCGTTCCGGCTAAACCGCGCCCGACTGCCCGCCGGTATGGACCTCATATGCGCGCCGCGCGCCGGCTGTCGTGTCTCATTTGACGAACTAGTGGAATCGCTCACACGCCTGGCGGCAAAGCTCGAAGTACAACTCGCGCGTCGCGGCGGGTAGTTGACACAACACAGGTTGCCCCCGCACTCTGGCGGATTATGAAACCTGGGCGACCGATTCTGATCCTGACCGCCTCCGCCGGCGCGGGGCACACCATTGCAGCGCAGGGAGTCTTGGCGGCCGTAAGAGCTCGCGCGCCCCACGTACAGGTCGAAACCCACGACGTGCTCGATTCTGCTGGCCCCTTCTTCAAAAGGCTCTACGGCGGCGGCTATGTGAATCTAGTCCGATATTTTCCGACGGGCATGGGCTGGTTGTACGACTACACCGATCGTCCGGTTGGCCGCTTTGACCGCCTGCGCGTCGCCTTCCAGAACCTGTTTGTCGCCCGGACTGCCCGATACATCATCAGCCGTAATCCTCAACTCATAATAAATACCCATTTTCTCGCGGCCGAAATCGTTTCCGGGCTGCGCCGCAAGCGGCGCCTCGATTGCCCACAAACAACCGTAACAACCGATTTCGAAACCCATCGCATGTGGGTGAACGAGCCGACCGAACGATACTTCACGGCTACCGATCTGGGGCGCTTCTACCTGACCACCTGGGGGCCGGCCCCCGAGCGCGTCTTCACCACCGGCATTCCCGTGCGCCCGGGCTTCCTGAAGCCGTTAGGCAAGGAAGAAGCCCGCGCCATGCTTGGGTTGCATCAGAAGCTACCTTGCGTCCTCCTGCTGGGCGGCGCGCGGGGCATCAATGCACCGGACACGCTGCTCCGGCAATTGATCGAAATGGACGCCGAGGCGCAAATTGCTGTCGTAGGCGGCCGCGACGAGGCCCTGCGGCAGCGCCTGCAACGCCTGGCAGCCTCCGCTAGACGCCCTGTCCGCGTGCTGCCATATACGGATCGAATTTACGAATGGATGTACGCGGCCGACCTCGCCGTCGGTAAGCCAGGCGGGCTGACGGTGGCCGAGGTCCTCGTGTGCGGGCTCCCGCTGGTGATCATCAGCCCAATTCCGGGACAAGAGACGCGAAACAGCGATTACCTGCTGGAAAACTGGGCGGCGATCAAGGTAAGCCACCCGCGGCTGCTGGGTTATCGCGTGAGTCAGCTTCTGAACGACCCCGTCGCGCTGCAACGTTTACAGGACTCCTCGCGGCGCCTCGGGCGCCCCCACGCGGCAGATGATATCGCCCGGCTTTCCCTCGACTTGATCACGTAGGCGGGGTTTGACTATTCGCCGAGCGGCGAAACAATCGACTGCTGACACAAGACCGGCACGGCGGAGCCGAAATGCGCTATTTAGTGGCTATCCCAGTGTTCAACGAGCAGCGCCATGTCGTGCGCGTTCTCAAGGCCGTGGCCCAATACTGCGGCGACATTTTGGTCATCGATGACGGCTCCTCGGATAGCACGCCGGCGCTGCTGGCGCGTCACCCAAACGTGGCGGTAATCAGGCACCCCGAGAATCGCGGTTACGGCCAAAGCCTGATCGACGCTTTCCATTACGCCTCGCGCCTTGACTACGACTGGGTGATCACGATGGATTGCGACGAGCAGCACGAACCGGAGCAGATTCCCGAGTTCCTCGATCGCATCCAGACTGACACGGCGGACGTAATCAGCGGCTCGCGCTACTTGCGGCCTTTCCCGGACGACGACCCGGCCCCGCCCGAACGGCGCCTCATCAACTTTACGATCAACCGCATCCTGACGCAGGTCTTGGGAGTGGAGCTGACGGATTCGTTTTGCGGTTTCAAGGCGCATCGCGTGTCCGCCATGCGACGCCTGACGCTCGACGAGCCGGGCTATGCCTTCCCATTGCAGTTCTGGGTGCAATGCGCGCTGGCCGGCCTGCGCATCTGCGAAATCCCCGTGCGGTGCATCTATCCCGACCGCAGCCGCAGCTTCGGCGGCACGCTGGACGATCCGGCCGCGCGGCTGCAACATTACCTGGAGGTTTTCGTGCGTGAACTGCGGCGGGAGGCGGTCGCGCTGCCGCGCGAAACCGGACTGGGTCTCTACTGCTGCACGCCAAGGCGATGATTTCATACGACCGGCTGGTGGCGCCACGCGGACACTTGGGTGTGCTTATCGAGCCGGCCCCGGCGGAAATCCGCGCGCTTCTCGGCGAGGTACAACCGCGGCTGGAGCCTATCAACATCCTTGGGCGGCCGCTGAGCGCCTGGCGGACGGATCTGCGCTCGCAGTTGGAACTGAACGGCCCGGTGATCGCGACCGGCCACCAGGCCGAATTCTTCCATGCGGGCGTCTTTGCGAAGATCATCGCGGCCCATGTACTAAGCCGCCACACACACGGTTCGGCGGTTTTCGTGGCGGTTGATTCGGATGTCGGCAAGACACGGCGCCTGGAAGTCCCGCAGATCACTTCGCGATCATTGCGGCGTGTCGACGTGACCATCCCCGGGCTCGGCACCCTTCGCCCCGACGAGTGCCAGCCGGAGGTACCGCGCGAGCAATGGGTCGATTTCTTCTTTCGGGTGGCCTCCGTTTACGAGCACTACGATGTTTCCATGCTGAGGCCGTTCTCCCAGGGGTGGCTGGCGGACGGCGAACAGATCCGCTACTGCGACGGCCTGGCGCGCGGCTTTCGGGCGCTGGAGGCGGCCCTCGGCTTGGACGGCGTGCGCGAGCTGCGGATATCCGAGCTGTGCGGAACGCCGGCGTTTCGAGCTTTCGCCGCGCAACTCATGCTCAACGCCGAATCATCGGCGGCCGGCTATAACGCAGCGCGCCAAGCCTTCCGCGAGCGGCACGGCGTAGACAATCCCGCCCGGCCCGTGCCGCCCCTGGTGACGCAGGATGATCGAATCGAGGTCCCACTGTGGATCATGCGTTGCGACGGACCGCGGGCGCGCCTCTTCCTGAGGCGCTCGGGTGAGCAGCTAGACCTGCTCGCGGACCGCACGTTTGTTACGAGCATGGACGTTACGGCTCTGGCCGATCGCGCGGCGCACGACCAACCGTGGGAGTTAGAGCGCCTCGGCTGGCGCCTGCGCCCGCGGGCGCTGACCTTGTCCGGCTTCGTACGCCTGTTTTTGGCGGATTTGTTCATTCATGGCATCGGCGGAGCGAAGTACGACGAGGTTACGGACGACTACTTGACCCGATTTCTAGGCGCTCCGCCGCCGCCGATGTGCTGCGTGACGGCCACTCTATATCTGCCGTTGCCGCGGACCGGCGTGACCGAGGAACAGGTGGCGCAGGCCCGTCGGCGTGCGCGCGACTTGATTTACAATCCCCAGCGCTACGTGCGCAATCCGTCCCCGGACCTGTTGCGGCGCCGGGCCGAGCTAATTCGCCGCTCGCAAGAATTGGCGGCCCACGACTACAACAATCACACCGAGCGTCG
>JAGPEO010000083.1:0-8422 GCA_018056925.1 Phycisphaerae bacterium | reverse complement strand
TATCACCTTATCACCTTATCACTCGGATTCCCCCGTCACTGCCGAAGGAGGGACTCGAACCCTCACGACCTTGCGGCCACGGGATTTTGAATCCCGCGCGTCTGCCAATTCCGCCACTTCGGCCGAGCCCGCGTGCTTCTCACGCGGACAGCGTATTTTTGTGTCTGGAGCAATGAATATCAATGGGCCGGCGCGCCCGTCGCGGAGCCAATTTCTCCACCCGGCGGCTCGAGCGCCGGGAGATACGAGGCCGCCAGCGCCCGTACCAGCTCATCGGCGTCCTCAACAGCCAGCGGACGCAAACGTGCTTCCCACTGCGGCGGCTTTCGCTCACCCAGCAGGCGCACCGCCATGAGCCGGACCAGCCAATCCGGGCTAGACAGGCCGGCCTGCACGCCTGCCAGTAAAGATGCGTCGAGCCCGGCCGCTTGCAGGGCATCCAGCGTGCGTGCCCGCAGCTCGGCCGATTCGCTCGCCAGCGCCGCAGCCACGGCCTGTTGGAGGCGCTCGACCGGTACCGGTTCAGGCCGGTAATCCAGCCGTCCCAGACTCGCCCGCTGCTGTTCGCCCAGCAACTCGGCTATCAGCTCCACCGCCCAGAACCGGTCCCGCTCGACCTCGCTGGCCAACTCGCCGAACAGCACCCGCAGCGCCGCCGTGCCCACCTGCGCCGGAACGCGATTCAGATACACCGGCCGTAGCGACTGCCCCGCCAGCCCCGGCCGCCATTGCCCATCACGCCCCTGAACCGGATCGAGCAGCGCCCGAATCACGACCCGCTGCAAGTGCTGCGGTGTGCCACGCAACACGCGCCGCGGCGGGCCCACGTCTATCGTCTGACGCATCCGCACGGTCGCCCCCGGCGGAAGCACCCGCGCCCGATCTACTGCCACCGTCAAGAAATCCGGGTATACCCGCTTCCGCTCCCCCTCCAGCTCGAACGTAAGCAGAAACACCGGGTTCAGCATCCACTGCGGCCCAAGCGTAATCGGAAAGTCGCCCGTATTGGTCAGCGAGAACGTCGCCCACCACGGCTCGCCCGGCCCGGGGTTGCGCTTAGCCACGTCGATTTCCGCCCGCAGGAACCGCGAGGGATCTTTGTGAAAACTCAAAACCTCGCGATTAAAGTCGGCCAGAACCACGGCAACTTCCGGCAGGCGGTCCGAGGCCGGTCGCATCGCGGCCTGCGGCAAACCCAGACTATCCAGTAATTCGCGCGCCGCACCGCCCGCCGGCAGGGCTGTCAGGTTGCGCAGCACCTCGCCGGCACCGTCCACATCCCCCTGCTGCTTTAATATGTTGGCCACCTGGTAGGCCGCATAAGGATCCAGGTCGGCGATCGGCCGCAGCGTCGCCAGCGCTTCCGCATACATCAGATTCGCGGCCTGTGCCCAACCCAGAACCCGGCGCACGAATCGATCGTTGGGCAGCCGCTGCGCCGCCGCCTGCGCCAGCATTAACGCCCGCTGCGCCTGGAGGTCGATCGTGCAATGGAACCAGCCGGCCTGAGCGACCATCTCAACCGGCCACTCGCTCGGCTCGCGCAGCGCCGCGAAGTTCTGCGCCAACTGCGCCCTCACCGCGCTGGCCTCCGCCTCCCGGCCCTGCTTGTTGAGCAGCCAGTAGTACAGCATCGCGGTTTCGGTGGCCAGCAGTGAGTCAGCGTCGCGCATCTGCTCAATCGCTTGACTGGCAGCCCGCAGGTCGCCGCGCGCCGCCAGGTGCCGTGCCCATTGCAGCGTGTGAGCCGCCGGCAAGGGCGCCCCCGCGTTGGCCAGCGCGTAAACGTCCTGCGCATGCTGCAAGAAAACCTCCGCCTGCTCCACCAGGCCGAGCTGATCCAGCAGCACGCCGCTTTCCCAGGCCACGTCAACGTTGAGCGGGCTGACCTCCAGGTACTCCAACGCGACCTGCAACCGCTCGGCCGGCGCCGCATCGGGCGCGAGCATCGCCAATCGCAGCGCGGCCGCGTCCGGATCGGCGGGATTCAACGCCCGCGCGGCTTCGAGCTCCTTGCGGGCCTCGTCCCGGTTCAGAGCCGCCAGGGCCAACTTCGCCAGTTGCACGTGTACCATGGCCTGCGCTTCGGCTGGCCGCCCCTCCCCACTCAGCACGCTTCGCAGCCACTCCTGTCGCTGTTCAATGGTCTGCCCGGCCTGCAACCCGGCGTCGAGCCAGCGCGCAAAAGCGCTTTGGTTCGCCGGATCAGCCGCCACCAGCCTGGAAATGGCCTCGAACGCGGCAGTGTCGTCCCCGCGCAGCATGGCCAATTCATACAGCCAGCGGTTAGCGTCCGGCAGCCGCGGATTGAGCCGCACGGCCGCCTTGAGCAGTACTTCAATCTGCTGCGCGTCGGCCGCCGTCTGCGACCCGCGCCGATTCGCCCCCTGGTCGCGCGCCAGATCAACCAGCAGTTCGGCCGTAGACAAAACCGGCGTCCGCCCCGCGCCGCTCGTGCGTTGTGCATCGGTCGTGGAACCCGCGCCGCTCATAGGGCCAGCACCGCTGGCAACTGGCGCAACCGTGGCAAACGCGACGACCAGCAGCGTGGCAACCGCGGGCGTCACCCGCCAAGCGGCAGCGCGTGTGATCATCCGCCAAAGCGCAGTCCGCGTGCCACTGCTTGAAGCGTTCCGTGCTGACACCCAGCGCCGCCCGCGCGCTCCTCGCACCTCGCCAAAAACGAGTCGCGGCGCGCTCAATGCTGCTTGCCCGCCGCCCGCCGTTCCCGCACGCGCCGTTTCATCCGCTCGCGGTTCTTACGATGTTTCTCCCGCGCTCTTCTGACCTTCTTGTTCATCTGAGCCTCCTTACAACGCCAGTGCTCAATTCAATAACAGGATAACCGCCATTCCTGGCAGAGGATAACCGCCATTCCTGGCAGAGGATAACCGCCACGTAGCCGGGCAGGCAACGCGGCTGATCGCCGTCCGGCCCCCGGGTGCCTGCCCAAGCGCTACGCGCGGGCACGCGTCCGTCGTACGCCTGGCAGCCGCCACGACCGAAAATCGACCGCTCAAAACGCGGCCCGGCGCGGTAGAATGGTCCCACGCGGCTCGTCGGCGGAGCCAATCCAGGTCGTAGCCTCCGCCATGCCGACCAGTGATGCGGAAAGAAAAGCAGCGTCCGCCTCGGCGGACGGAGGGTGCAGCCATGTTGCTCCGATCGAAACCCATCGTGACTACCGTTGTCGTTCTGCTGGCCGCCGGGTGGGCCTGGACGGACGAAGTGCGCGTCTTCCTGGTCGCCGGCCAATCTAACGCCGTAGGCTGCAACTCCGACGCGGGCGAACTGCCCCCCGAACTCTACGCGCCGCAGCCCGACGTGCTCTTCTGGTTTGAGGAAGGCCCCTGGGGAACCGTACACGACCCGGCCCGCCGCATCCGTTCCGACGCCTGGCTGCCGCTCCAGTTTCAAAGCGACCCGGTTTACGGCACCTTCGGCTGGTATGACGACGGCTTCGGGCCCGAGATCAGGCTGGGCCGCACGCTGGCCGACCATCTGACCGCCGACGTCGCAGTCCTGAAGTTCGCCATTAACGCCACCAGCCTGGCGGGCGACTGGGACCCCGACACTTCCGGCTCCCTCTACCAGCAAATGCTCGACATCCTGGATGAGGCCCTAACCGTGCTTGCAAGCCAGGGCCACACGACCGTTCTGGCGAGCGCCTTCTGGATGCAGGGCGAGTGGGATGCGCTATACGGTTCGTACGCCGCGGCCTACCAAAGCAATCTGACGGCCTTCATCACTGAACTGCGAGCGGACTGCGGCAACCCCACGCTGCCGTTCGTCATCGGCCGCCTTTGCGCGGGCATCGAGGAATGCCCCTACTTCACTTTCCCGTACCTGGACACCGTGCGCGCCGCGCAACAGGCGGTTGCGGCCTCGGTTCCAAACGCGGCCATGGTCGACACCGACGATCTCCCGCTGAATACCGACTTCCTGCACTTCACGGCCGAGGGCCAGCTCAAGCTGGGCGCCCGGTTCGCACAGGCGTACCTGGCCATGCAGTTTCCGCTGGGCGACCTGAACTGCGACGGGTCGGTCAACGCATTTGATATCGACCCGTTCGTGCTAGCGCTGACCAGTGCGCCGGGATTCGAAGCGTATCACGCCGCGCACCCCGACTGCGACGGCCTACTGGCCGACTGTAACGGCGACGGCTCGGTGAATGCCTTCGACATCGACCCGTTCGTGGAGCTGCTGGTCGGCAACTGAAGCCCGAGCCGGCAATGCGGCCTGGCCGGCCGCGTCGCAGCAACCAGGCAAGGCGCCGAGGCAACAAAGCAAGACTGCAATTAGGCAGCGGGGCGCACCCTTCGTGTCGGGCCGGTGCGCCTGCTATCTGTCAACGTTTGCTCATCCGCCCGTCAAGAGCGACACGAACGGGTCAATGTCGAAGGCATTCACCGAGCCGTCGCCGTTGATGTCGGCATGCATCAACTCGCAGCCGGGGAACGCCAACGCGTACCCGGACGCGTCCGTCAGCGCCAGCACGAACGGGTCGATATCAAATGCGTTGACCGACCCGTCGCAGTTTAGATCGCCGGGCAGGCCGGGACCTTCGCACCCGCGGTCGTAAACCCAGAGCGCATCAACGCCGGCCTCGGTGACCGAGTTGTTCGGATTGTCCGACACCGAGAACCTGATCTGGAACTGCCCCGTCGCAGGCACGAAGTCGCGCACCCGGATCTCGCGCTGCTCCCAGCCGCCGTTGCCGGAATAGTGCTCCGCCAGAACCCACGTTCCGCCACCATCGGCAGACAACTCGACATCAAGGAAGTCCTGGGCGGAGAGAATGTCGTCGCAATACATCCAGCTCGCATAGCGGACATACGGGTTGGACAGCCCGGTCAAATCGTAAACGGGCGAGGTCAGGATGGTCGGCCCGCCGTCCACGTCGAAATTCGGCGTGCGATTGTCGGTCACGAAGCACTTGCCCGAGCCGTCAAAATCGGCCGGTGGCGCGCCGGTCGCACCAATGCCGACGGGTACGGTGCGCTGCCAGGCCCCGCTTGTCAGGCTGGGGTCACTCCACACCGTCCAACCCTCATCGGTCTCGAAATCATCGAGGGCAATTGACGTGATCACCGCCACAGTCGCCGTGTAAACATCCAACGGCGCCTGCTCGGGCAGGTACACCGTCGTGCCCTGATCGCCCTGGGCACTGAAGTAGAAGCGCGGCGATGCACTGCAGCCCGGCGCCGGCAGGGTGGCCACGAACAAATCGCCGCCCATGGCGGTCATGGGAGCCGTCAAATATTCGCCGCCATCGTACGAATAGTGCAGCAAGGCCGAACCGGGAACGTATGCCTCGCCGGCCCGCGCGATGCGCACCCTGATCTGCGTCGGCGTGTCGGGCGGAATGAACTCGCCCACCTCGTCCGGCAAGCCCATATCCAGAGCCCGCAACGGCAGCCGTAACGCCGGGTCGCCAAGCAGAACAAATTCCTCGAAAATGTTGATCGTGTAGCCACTCGACGGGCCGAAGTCGGGATCGTTATACAGACGCCCCAACGCGGCGTCCCAGGCCGGTCTGACCTCGCAGATATTGTCCACCAGGCAGGACTGGAAGAAATAATTTTCCATACGGCGCGAGCACTCCCAGTCGGCGGAGCTGCTCCACCAGATGAAACCGGAAGCTGACAGATATGCGGCCGCACCGCGATTGGCGACGCGCAACCAGGTCTCACCGAAGCACTCGGAGTATTCATACTGGGAGGTGTGGCAGGACCAACCCATGGCCAGTCCGTACAGCCCATCGTTCGTCAGGCTCTGCACGTTGGAGCGGTTGAAGCCCGGAGACCACCAGCCGGTGTCGTCGCTGTGGCCGATATAGACAGTGAACAGCACGCCCGCGTTCACCGCCGCCGCGACTTGGGCGGTACTGCCGCCCAGGTCGGCGTAAACGCGCGTGCTCGTGAAGCCGGCCGGCGTGAGGTATGTGTTAATTATGTGGTTCTGCTGCGCGTCGGCCCCGATGGTTGGGTCGTCGTTGGCCAGCAGAACGGCGCGGCGAATATAGTCGGGGTCGGAGAAACCACCCGTCTCGACCCGTATCGTCTTGTCCACGACGGACTGCAGCGTGGCTATGTCGCGCACCGAAAACCGCCCATGGTAAATATCGGGATACCAGCTCACCGGATCAGCGTCCATGCAAGCGTATGGCAGATCGGTTGCGCCGTGGCGGCTGCCCTCGCCAATCCAATGCGGAATCGTGTTGTTGCCAGAAGTCGCCGAGCCGTCTGTATCGCCGACGATCAGCAGATACCTGGGCTGATCGGCCGTACCCCACAGGCTTTGGATGTGAGCCTTGATGGCCTCCTTGGTCGTACCGGACGGGGGGGAGTAAACCGGCAGCACATTGAAGCCGCAATCAAGGCGATGAGCGATGAATTCGTTGAGCGGGGCGCTATCCACATACAGCGGTGCGGAAACGATCAGGTAGTTTCCGCCGCGTTGCTCAGCAACCGCGCTGGACAAGAGCACACAACCACACAGCAAAACCGTCAGCCAAGAACTTGTACGAAGCATCTTGCCTTCCTCCAGTGCACGGGCTAAGTGCCGACCTCCGGACCGCCCGATTAAGTCCGATTATACGACGTCCTTGCCCCGGCCGGTAACGATTTTTGCCGGCTGCGACACACGTTTTTGCGAGTGGCCATGCCAGTACCCAAGCACGCCTGCGATATGCTGATAATTGAAAGCTGACTACCTGAAGCCGCGGGTGAGAGGTGACTCCCGTTAGCTCTTACTTCGCCCGCCCAGCCCTTTTCCGTTATGCTGTGCGGCTGGACGCAGTTCCAGACCCCAGGAGGCGCCAATGGCCCGTACCGACGCACTCGAAGAAAGGTTCTACGTCGCCAGCGAAACGCGCACCCTGAGTATGTTGGACTTGCTCAAGCTGTTCAAACGGCAGGGCACCGCACGCGTCACCGACCTGCACCTCAAGGTCGGCAAAGGCCCCTGCTTCCGCGTCGACGGCGAACTCAAAATCACCGGCGGTAACCCTCTCACAAACGAGATTATCGAGCGCATGGCGCGCAGCCTGCTCGACGACACGCAGTTCGAGACCCTCCGCAAGCTGCGCTCCGTCAACGCCTCGCGCCTCATCGAAGGCCTGCGCTACCGCATCAATGCCTACCACGACCATCGCGGCCTGGCCATGGCCATCCGCGCCCTGGATACCAGCACGCCCACCATCGACTTCATCGGCTTTCCCAATTGCGTCTGGCAGGACATCGTAGGGCTCAGCCAGGGCTTGATCCTGGTCACCGGCACGACCGGCGCCGGCAAGTCCACCACCATCGCGGCCTTGATCAACGAAATCGCCCGCACCCGCCCCTGCCACATCATCACGCTCGAGGACCCGATCGAATACGAGTTCCACAGCGACATCGCCATGATCTCGCAGCGCGCCATCGGCCGCGACGTACCCACCTGGGAACGCGGCCTGCGCGACTGCCTGCGCGAAGACCCCGACGTGATCTTCGTGGGCGAAATGACCGACGTGGAGTCCGCCACCTGGACGCTCACCGCGGCCGAAACCGGGCACCTGGTCTTCTCCGGCATCCACACGCGCGACGCCACCGGCACAATCACGCGCGTGCTCGACATGTACCCGCCCAATCGCACCGAAGAAGTGGCGCAGCAGCTCGCCCTCGGCCTGCGCTACATTCTGTCGCAGAAGCTCATCCAGCGCTGCGACAAGCCGGGCCGCATCGTCGCCATGGAAATCCTCAACAACACCGGCGCCGTGGGCAACCTGATCCGCCAGATCAAACCGGAGCACATTTACTCACTGCTCCAGACCAATACCCGCGACGAGCCCGGCCATCGCATGCGCACCTTGGAACGTTCTCTGGCCGAGCTTGTGAACAAAGGCAAAATCGCTCGCCACGAGGCCGAGCGCGCCGCTAACAAGCCGGCGTCTTTCGAAGACGAGATGAAACGCCTGGCATGATGCCCCGCCACAGCCCGCGAAAGCGGAGCGGCTGGGCCGGCGGCCGTGGCCCCTCAAGTCACGACGCCCGCCTCAATCTCCAGCTCAAAGAGCAGCTCATCGCGGCAAATTGTGGCCGCCACCGGCACCATGTGGATCGGCGGCATGCCCCTCTGCCGCATGAACTTCTCCAATGCTGGTATATCTTCTGCCCGACGGATGTAAGCGACGCCGTGCAGTACGTCCGCCCAGCCCATCCCGCGCGATTCAAGTAGCCGGCGGACTACGCCAAACGTCTTCGCCATCTGCGGGTGAAACCTTCTGGGGTGTAGCGTCGCGCCGCGCTCGTCGATGCTGGCAGTGCCGGAAATCAGCAAGCGCCGGTGGTCGGGCGCGGTTATCTCAATGGCGCGGCTGAAAGCGCTGCCGTAGTCCTGCGCTGGGCCCTGTTGCGGCGACGGCACGGCGGCCACTTGCACG
>JAGPEO010000402.1 GCA_018056925.1 Phycisphaerae bacterium | reverse complement strand
TGACCAGCCCCCAGCGCAGCGCGTCCTCCGCGCTCAGGTCTTCTCCCAGCAGACACAGCTCGGCCGCCCGCGCGTACCCCACATGCTGCACCAGCGTCAGCGTCGCCGCACAATCCGGCACGAGGCCCAGGTTCACAAAAGCCATCCGGAACGAAGCGCTGCGCGCCGCGATCCGCAAATCCGCCGCTAACGCCAGGCTGAACCCCGCCCCCACGGCCGGCCCATTCACCGCCGCCAGCACCGGCTTCTCCATGGTCCGTAGCCGCACGATCAGCGGGTTGTACCGCTGCCGCAGAATAGCGGCAAAATCAACCCCATCGCCGCTCTGCCGCATGGCCCGCAGCTCTTTGAGATCCTGCCCGGTGCAGAACCCGCACCCGGCCCCGGTCAGCACGATGCAGCGTACCTCTTCATCCCGCTGCGCCATCCGCAACGCCGCCCCGAGCTCTGCGCACGACGCCTCATTCATCGCGTTAAGCGCATCCGGCCGGCTCAGAGTGATCGTCATCACCCCCCGCTCCGCCGCCGCTTGTACGGTAGAAAACGCCGCCATGCCCGGCATCTTACCGGGCGTCGCCCCCCGACAGAAGCCCGAACGTGTGCGTCGGGCGAACCGCGGTGTCCGTTGAACAACCGCTAGAGCAGAGCCGGGGCGTGTCGCCCCGGAATGCCGCCAAGCATCTCGCATCAGCGCGCTGCCCGCTCGGCGCCCCTGAGACGGGGCCGGCAAGGGCACTCTATTTCATAAAAAAGAGCGACGGGCGACGGCGCCTTGCGGCGCTCACCCGTCACTCATATACGGAACAACCTCCACGTTGCCGGTGGAAGAGGTTTGCTGAACCCTTAAATAAGGTGGGTGGCCGCCGTCGATCCTGACCTAGCGCTCGCAGGCGCTGCCGTCGGGACGGAGACTGCTGCGGTCTCCCTAGGTTCAGCTTAACGGTTCGCGCAAACGAATTCTTCCTGTCGCACAACGCAGGGGCCGGTCCATTTTGGTCCCTGTTCCCGCCTCAAGTATAGCCTTCCGCCAAGCTAAAACCTAGCAAAAATGCACATGTTTTTTCGGCCTCGCGTCCGCGCCGCCGCGGAACGCAAGTTGCCAAGTTCGACATTGCTCACGATTTTTTCTTGGCAGGCTTGACAAGCACCTCCACACTTTTCACACGCCCGCTTTCAACCTGGAACCGGCCCTCGAAGAGGGTGGCGTCCTTGGCCGTGCAGAGCACCGCCTGTCGCCCGCTGCGCCGGAGCGACCACTCGCCCGCGGTGATGATGCGCGGCAGCGCGCGCACCAGCATTTCAGGCGGCAACCAATCATCTTCGTCGGCCTTGAGCTGCTCGCTCGCGGCGGCCGTCAAAAACTGCTCGAAAGTGTCGAAGTACTGTCGCTGACTGAAGGCGCGCGCATAGAAGCTCGTGACCATTGAAACGAGCGCCTCCGTTTCGAGCCGCGCCGTCGGGTCTTCCGACAGCCCCAGCCAGTACGCGTCAAAGTGCTTCTGAAACGCCTGTAAGTCGTCGCCGAAGTTGGCTACCCAGGCCCGCTCCCAGTTCTGCTTGCGTGAAACCGCGGCCAAGAAGTTCGCGAACGCCTGCTGGTATTTGCCCTCGTCGCCGTGCGCCAGGAACTGCACCATGGCCCAGGCCTGATCGTAGTTGTGCCCGGCCTTTTCGTGCGCCAGGCCGATGTGGGCGTTCCAGGTTTCAAGGCTCATCTGCATCATGTCGCGCAGCGGGCGGAACTTGCCGTCGGCCACAGCCCCTTTCACCTGGCGCAGGCGCGCGGGCGGAATCAGCCCCGTGTAGAACGCGTCACCGGTGAAAATGCCCTCGGCGAAATACTCCGCCAGGCCCTCGTTGGCCCAGGCCGGCAGCTCGCGACCGATGGCCGCGTCGGCGAACTGGTGGAAGCCCTCGTGCTGGATGACGTGCCAGGTCTCGGTCGAAAGCGGGTCGCGGACGAAGGCCAGCAGCTTGTCGCCCGAGTACAAACCCGCCGTGCCCGGTTCGCCGCCCAGCGTGAAATAGGTCCCTGAATTCTGCACGAGGTAGAGCGGCAGCCGCCGATCAACGCGCCTTCCCATGCCGGTCGTGCGCCGGTTGTACTCTTCGGCCATCAGCGTGATGTGGTGCACGACGGCGCGGGCTTCCGCCGGAGCTAAGTCGGTGTGCAGAACATAGTACTTTGTCTCATAGGTGTGCAGATCCGTCGGCGCGGCGGGCGGCGCACCGCGGCCATCGCTCGCCAGCAGCAATGCGGACAGCAGCGCGCATCCGGTAAGCAGCCCACAACTAAAACGCAAACACAACATATGAGCTTCCTCCCTTTCGTTCAGTCCGCCGCGCGTCAATTCACGCGCGCCGGTCAAAGAACTCTCGCTGACCTCCGGAGCTCTTCGGGCGGGCCGACGCGCCTTCTTGATCCCTCGATCCCTAGATCCCTTGATCCCTCTTTCAGCTTGCGTCTGGCGCCAACGGTTACCGAGCTACGTCAGCTTCGCGTCGCAACGGCAGACCAACTCGCCGCAGCCGGGACAGCCGCCGGTGAACTTGGCGATGGCTTGCTCCAGATCCACGCCTTCCACATTGGCCAGCGTGACCAGCCAGGCGAAGACGTCGGCGAACTCGGCCGGCAGGTTTTCGCGGTCATGCTTGGCGATGGCGCTGGCCAGCTCGCCGACCTCCTCGGCGAACCACAAGAAGGTCTTGGCCGATCCGCGGCGGCGGTCCTTATCGGAATACATTCGGTCGATCAGTTGCTGGAACTCACGGATTTGCAAGAACACCTGCCTTTCCACGATTTCTTACGGCCGATTTGGGGCCGACA
>JAGPEO010000082.1:7027-12563 GCA_018056925.1 Phycisphaerae bacterium | reverse complement strand
ATCAGCCTGGTGCAGTTCGGCGTGCTCGAAATTCATCCCTGGGGAGCGCGCACAGATAACATCGAGCGGCCCGATCGCCTGTACTTCGACCTGGACCCGGGCCCTGAGGTGAACTGGGAGCAGGTCATCCAGGCGGCCCGCGAGCTGCGCGCATTGCTGGACGAATTGGGGCTGGAGAGCTTTGTGAAGACTTCCGGCGGCAAGGGCCTACACGTAATCGTGCCTATTGCGCGGCGCTGCGACTGGAACCAAGCCCGGGCGTTCACTGAGGCGGTTGCACAGCGTTTGTCGCGGGCCGCGCCGCAGCGCTATTTGGCGACCATGAGCAAATCACGCCGGCCGGGCAAGATATTCATTGATTACTTTCGCAATGCGCGCGGCGCGACGGCCGTTGCGCCCTATTCAACCCGGGCCCGCCCCGGCGCGCCGGTTTCCACTCCGCTGGCGTGGAATGAGCTTTCGCCGGAAATCGGCCCGGCCATTTACACCGTCAAAAACATCCCGCAGCGCTTGGCAAAACTGAAACGTGACCCGTGGGAAAGGTTATTTGTGACCCGCCAGACGATCTCCGCCCGGGTCGCCGCCCAGCTTCAACTCTAAGCCTTTTGCGCGCCGCCGGCCGTGACGCCGGTTTCATGCCAAATTCAGTAGCGCGTCAGCCCTGTTGCAGATACTCATTGGAGCGAGTCGGAATGGCCGCCGAGCACAGCGGCGCGGCGACTAACCCCGGTTTACTGCCGGCCAGTCGCCGGTTTTTGCGAATACTCTAAGCGAGGACTACCCATGGAAAGCATGCGCAATCGCCTGAAGGGCTGGAACGGCGGAACAAAGCTGACCCAAGTCATCGAGGAGCAGACCTCGCGGCTGCCGAGCGATACGTTCCTGTGGGCCGCGGGCGCCGCGATTGTCACCTCATTGGTCTTGCAGATCATGAACCGCCGCGAGCACGCGCAGTTCGTGGGCCAATGGGCGCCGACCTTCCTGGCGCTGGGTCTGTACAGCAAGCTCGTACGTCATTTCGGGCACGAGTAAGCGCCGCGGTGGCCTGAGGCGAGTTCATAGCGGCCGGCGGAGATGTCGCCGGACGAACGGCACAAGCGGAGTTGAGATATGGTTGCGATTCAGCACGGCGGCGCGGCGGTCGCCCGAAACACAAAAACGGAGGCAAACGTCGGCCAGGCTGAGCGTATAGCCTCGGTGGCGGTCGGAGGCACGGCCGCCCTGGCGGCGCTGAGGATGCTGGTCGGCCGGCACCCGCTGCTGGGCGTCTCGCTGGCGGCGGGCGGCGCTTACCTGCTGCGGCGCGGCCTAACCGGGCACTGCGCGCTGTACGAGACTTTCGGCGTTCGCGCGGAAGACGCGGACAAGCTGAGCAACCCGTTCACGCGCGAACTGCGGACGGAAAACAGCATGACAGTAATGCGCTCGCCGCAAGAGTTGTACCGCCTGTGGTGCGACCCCGAAGCGATTGTGCAATTTCTGCCCCTTATGGAACGCGTGGACCAGCACGACGACCGGCATTTGCATTTCGTCTCACGCGACCCGGACAGCGGGCAGCCCATCGAATGGGATGCTGAAATCACTGAGGACCGTCCCGGCCAATTCATCGCCTGGCGCCACAACAAACCGACGCCCTTCACGGCCGGCCAGATTACTTTCTCACCGGCCGCCGGTGAGCGCGGCACCGTGGTCCGGCTGGAATTTCGCTACCGGGTTCCAGGGGGTGTCTTCGGCGCCGCGTTTAACAAGCTGCGTGGGCGCAGTGTGGACGGGCGGGCGCGCGAGTTCCTGCGCCGCTTCAAGCAGTTGGCCGAAACGGGCGAAGTCGCCACGAATGAAGGGCCATTTGGCACCCGAGACAAACGGGCCGGCGTAAGCCTCGCTCCCAAAGCCGCGGCAATCAGCGCAGCTCCGTGTCCAGAACCGGCCGCGCGCGCCGCCGACGTGGTCCAGGAAGCCTCCGAGGAGTCTTTTCCGGCCAGTGATGCTCCCGCCTGGAGCTGATCCAGCGGGCGAAGGTCGTCCGCTGTGCGGAATATTCTGGCCAAGGTGTCAAATGAAAGCAGTTTGCTGGAACGGTAAGCAGGACGTCCGCGTCGAAGACGTCCCCGAACCGCGCATCGTCAACCCGCACGACGCTATCGTACGCGTCAGCCTGACCGCCATCTGCGGCTCAGATCTGCATCTTTACAACGGCTCCGTGCCTACCATGAAGCCCGGCGACGTCCTGGGGCATGAGTTCATGGGCGAGGTCGTCGAGGTGGGGCGGAAGGTCGAGAAGTTGAAACCCGGCAACCGCGTGGTCGTGCCGTTTGCCATCGCCTGCGGGCAGTGCTGGTTCTGCAGGCACGAACTCTGGTCATGCTGCGATAATTCCAACCCGAACGCGTACATGTTGGAGAAGGTGGCCGGCCAGTCGACGTCGGGTCTGTTCGGCTATTCGCACCTCTACGGCGGATATCCAGGCGGACAGGCCGAGTACGTGCGCGTGCCCTTCGCCGACACCGGCGCGCTGCCGGTCCCGCCGGAGCTGCCGGACGAGCGCGTGCTGTTCCTGAGCGACATCTTCCCCACCGGCTACCAGGCGGCCGAGCAGTGCAACATCTCGCCCGGCGACACGGTGGCAGTCTGGGGTTGCGGCCCGGTCGGGCAGTTCGCGGTGCGCAGCGCGTTTATGCTGGGGGCGGAGCGCGTGATCGCCATTGACGACGTGCCGGAGCGCCTGGCGATGGCCCGCCGCGGCGGCGCGGAAACGGTTAACTTCACCGAAACTGACGTACACGACCACCTGATGGAATCGACCGGCGGGCGCGGCCCGGACGCCTGCATCGATGCGGTCGGCCTGGAAGCCCACGGCCGGACGCTGGACGCCATGTACGATCGCGTGAAGACCGCGACCTACCTGGCGACTGACCGTGCCAACGCCCTGCGCCAGGCCATCCGTGCCTGCCGTAAAGGCGGAACCATCTCGATCCCCGGCGTGTACGCCGGCGTAGTCGATAAATTCCCGATCGGCATCGCGTTTGCGAAAGGGCTGACCTTCAAGATGGGTCAGACGCACGTACAGCGCTACCTGCGCCCGCTGCTGGATCGGATCAAGAACGACGAGATCGATCCCAGCTTCGTGATCACGCATCGTGCCCGCCTGGCCGATGCGCCGCAGGCTTACGAGACCTTCCTGAGCAAGCGCGACAGTTGCATCAAGGTAGTGCTGACGCCGGACGGCAACGCTCAACCCCGCTAGGCCACAGCTCTACAGGCGCCACGGGCGGGCGCCGTGGGCCGGGCGCTGGGTGCCATGCCCCAAAGCTTGGGTGCCATGCCCAAGCTCTAAGCGCGGGCATGCCCTCTTACCGTCCGTTCTGACTTCCCGGTTAAGCCTTCTGCGTTCTTCGAGGTGTCCTCTTGTCCGGCCTTACTTCTTGGCCGTCCTGAAGGCAACTTTGTATGGCTCCAGCTCAATGCCCTCTTCACTCTTGAAGTTCCGGTACGACTCGCAGTTCAGCGAGAATTCATAGCTCCAGTCGGGTTTGAGCTTGACCGGAATCGTCAGCACCTTTCGCGACGAGTCGAAACTCACGTCGCCGGCCAGCTCCGGAAAATGCGGACCCGAACCGCAGACGGAGAACGACTTGTTCATCATCGGCCGATCGAACCGCACGACGATGGCTTCGAGGTCGGGCGAGACATCCCGCGCCCCGTTGGCGGGCTCGATGGAAACCACGCGCGGCGCCGGCCCGCCGCCGCTGATCTTGCTCTTGGCCTGCGCCCGCGCACCGCGGTCGGCCGGCGCCGCCGCCACCGGTCCGGGCTCGGGCTTGGCCGGCTTGGCCGCCGTGTCTTCACTGGGCGCGCCCTTGACCGCCGTGTCTCCGGGTGCGCGGCTGGCCAGGACCGTGCTATCACTCTTGGTCGCCAGAGCCGGCTCGCCTTGCTTCGCGAACTTGTCGAAGAACACGAGCACATCGGGCATGAAGTCGTCCAGCTTCGGGTGCTCCTGGCGCGTGTTTTCATACTGGCCCAAGAGTTCGACCAGGTCGCCAATCCAATAGAAGCCGCGCGCAGCGTCCTGCGCCTGCAGCTTGGCCGCCGCTTCCTCGCCTTCGACCGCCAGTTGGTAGCGGGCGACGCAGGCCCGCACCAGGGATTCGCTCAGCATGGTTTTCCAGTTGCTGTAGGCTTGCTTCTTCATCTGTTCGCCCACTCGGGCATACAGAGCGAGGCCGGCCGGCTCGAGCAACTTCTCGTACTTCTCGGCGTGCGGGTTGGCGTACGAATGGCACAATTCGTGTATCAGCAGTGGGCCGAAGCTGTCATCGAACACCGGCAGACCCTGCTCATCGAACTGCGCGACGCCCAACACCGGCGTTATCTCCTCGCGGCCGTCGGGATAACGCACGCCGACGCCGTAATTCGATCCGCCGTTCAACAACCCGACGGCTACCGAGTAACTGGCCTGGGGTTGGGCTCCGAAGAAGTCGTCGAACCACTTCAGATAGTCGCGCTGCGCGAGCTGCTCATTGATTCGTTCGGCCACGGCGTTGTAGTAACTTTCGTGGTTGCGGACGAATCTCCGGAAGCCGCTGTCACGCGCGAACTGCCGCGCGAGCTTCAGGAACTCGCGCGCCTCAGCGGTCTTCCAGCGCGCGTCCAGGCGCGCCGGGGCCTGGTCGAAGGGGATTTTCTCGTTCAGCTCGAGCGCGTCGGTGGTGTGAACGGCCAGGCTCATCACGGCGTCGTAACTGATGCCGGCCTTCTGGCGGAGCTCCTGGGCGTATTTCACGGCCGGGTGGTTGCGCAGGCGGCCGAAGTGCTGCTCAACTTCGTCAGCGTAGCGCGAGTTCGAGTTGGGCATGTTGTATTCGGGGTTGCCAGCCAGGCGGAAGATGATGCTCATCAATTCCACGCGCGTATCCACGGCGCCACGCAACTGCCGCTCGGCCGGCGGCGGCGCGTCCGCGAACGCCACGAAATTGCCTGCGATAATCAGCCAAATTAGAGCGAGCATACTTGTCTCCTTCCGGACCGTGGGCCCCTATGCCGTTCCTATGGCATGATAAGCTGTGGTGCGTTGGTTTGCTATTCTTGCCGGCCGGGGAGGGCTCTGACGAGACCCGGGCAGCACTGCTTGAAGCTGCGCTTTCAAGCAGTGGCACCCATCGCCCAAGCCGCGCAGCGGCGCGGGCATGTGGTCGTCAACAACCTTACACTTGGCGGCGTTCGACGTGGGCATGCCCGCGCTTAGAGCTTGGGCATGGCACCCGGCTTGGGCGTGGAACCCGGCGCTTGGTTCTCGGCAACAGTAGAGGCGGCGCTTCTAGCGGCGTCCGCCGCTGCGCAATCCGCCGCCGCTACGGAGCCCGCTGCCAGCGCCTTGCCGCCCGCTGGCGCCGCTGCGGACTCCGCTTCCGCTGTGCAGCCCGGCGCCGCCGCTCCGCATGCCGCCGCCACTGCGAATCGTTCCCATCGGGCGACTGCCGCCCGAACTGCGCGGGGCCGCGAGGCTGCGCGAAGTCGAGGAACCGCGCGGGGCCGC
>JAGPEO010000082.1:0-6927 GCA_018056925.1 Phycisphaerae bacterium | reverse complement strand
CGCTGTGCAGCCCGGCGCCGCCGCTCCGCATGCCGCCGCCACTGCGAATCGTTCCCATCGGGCGACTGCCGCCCGAACTGCGCGGGGCCGCGAGGCTGCGCGAAGTCGAGGAACCGCGCGGGGCCGCAAGGCTGCGCGAAGCCGAGGAACCGCGCGGGGCCGCGATACTGCGCGGAGCGGATTGAGTTCCGCGGGACACTCCGGACGACCGGCCAGCGCCCGGCGTGCGATTGATCGAACCCGTCCCCCTGGAGCCTGCCGACGGTGACGACCCGCCCAACGCCTGTCCGCGTTGGGTACTCTGGCGTCCAGCGCCCTGACGTACGCCTGCCGCTCCTTTCGACGATCGGCTACCACCACTTACGGAGCCCGGAATTGCGTCGCGCGACCGGGTGCCGCCACGTTGCTGAGTGCTCTGACCTCGCTCCAGCGACCGCCCGCCACTGCCTTGACGCAAGATTTGACTGCCTTCCGGCGAACGGCGGTCAACCTTGCGATCCGGACCGCGTATGCCGGAGCGCTGGTCGGCTCCGCCGCGACTCGCCGCCGACCGATCGCCGCCGAGCCGTTCGCTGCGGCCATCTGCCGAACGGTCCTTGCCCGTGATTCGCTCACCGCGATCGGTTGCCGAACGGCGCACGCTGCCCAAGCGGTCGCCGTGTGCGCTTGCCGAGCGATCGCCGCGCACAATGCCCGAGCGATCGCCGCGCGCGGTGCCCAAGCGATCGCTGCGCAACGCGCCAATGCGGTCGGCAAGACCGTAGCGATCCCCGCGGCGGGCATCCCGGCCAATAGGACTGATCCGATCTCTTCCGTGCCCGTACCGCTCGCCGCCGCGGAACTGATGGGTAATCCGATCCAGCCCACGGCCATAACGACCAACGTGGTACCCGTCGCGACCGTGGTATCCCTGACCGTAGTAATGGTGCGGGCGTGCCCAATGACCGTGCCCGCGCCAAATGCCGCAGCCCCAATAGCCGCGACCCCAGTAGGCCGACCCACAACGGTAATAGTGAGGCACGCGGCCGAAACTGAAGGAGAAATAGGCGCCCGGGGCATACCAGTCGTATGGCCAGCTCGTGTACAGGCCGGGATAGCAACTGTAGGCCACCGGCCACGCGGCCGGATAAGCGTAGTAGTAGGGCACGAGCGGGCTGTAGTAGACGGTTGCGGGCGCCGTGTAAACGATCTGCGGCTGCACCCCAACTTCGGTTGTGTACTCGTATTCGTATTCGTAATCCGGGCCTTGCTCGACATAGGCCGGCGGTTCCTCGGGCAGAACGGACTCGCCCGCTTCCGGCGCCGCGTGCTGAGGCGCCGCGTTCGGTCCTGGCATGTCCGGCGAAGGGGACGCGACCGGCGGCTGTTGTGTCAGCCGATCGTTCTGCGGCCCGGACCACAGCCGGGCGTTCTCCACGATGGCGAATGCGGCTTGCGCGTCGGCCGGCTGATCGGGCAACGGTTGCATGATGATTGGCAGCAGTGCGTTTCCCGAGCCCGTGCGGTCTCTGGCCGGTTGCCACATCTCGGCCCGCCGCTCCGGTGACATGGCGGCCACGGACGAACCGCCGACAGCCAGGTCGCTCTGCGAAAAGACGAGGTCGTCCACCTGGTCCGGTCCGTACCGGTTCCACCAAATCTGCAGGATGGCGTCGAGCGGCGCGCCGGGCTTGCGATCCTCGGCATAGGCCATGATCAGTTCGTTCGGCGGCGCGGCGTAGTAGTACCGTGTCTGTTTGACTTCGACGTAAGGAAAGTCGCCATATTGTTTCAATTGGTCGCGCGTGAACTGCGTCACGAGCGCGCGATAGGCATCGAGGGCCCCGGGGTTTTCATAAAGAAGTTCCTGCCAAGCGCGGCCAGCCTGCACGCGCGCCGCGTCGTAGCGCGCACGCAGGTCTGCCAGCCGTTGTTCCGTCTGCTGCGGGGCGCGCTCGTAGAGCTGCCGCAATATCTCGATTTCGTCCGGGTAGGCGGCTGCCAGCGCCACCGCCTCGGGGACCTGCTGAAGCTGCCGGATCGCGTTCTGCAACTCCGCCGAGACCGGCGGGCTGATCGCCTGGGGGTTCATCAGCTTCTGCGGGTCCTCGGCCAACTGCTGTATGACGGCGGGCTGCTGCGACACGGTGAACAGCGCCGGCAGCACGCCCGGCGGATAGGCTCGCACGCCGGCCAGAAGCCGCGCTTCGGGAATTTCGACGGGCGCCACGGCCGCGCTCTCGGGCCGCGTGTAGACGCCATCACTTAGCGGGGCACTTTGCCCGTTCGCGATCTGCGGTACGAGAAAGAGCGTCGCCGCTACAGCCGAGAGGGCCTTCGAGAACATAAACCGCCTCCTATGTTTGGGAATACGGCCCAATTCCGATGGAGATTGAGGACTGTCGAGAAGGACTGTCGAAAAGGACTGTCGAGGGCACCGCTTTCCCACGATCCTCCAGGCTCCGCGTTTGCCGCACCGACCGCCGGCCGCCCGACGGCCCAGTGCGGTTCGCTTAACGGACACGGTTCGTGCGTTGGTAAGCATAATCTTATCCGTGCTGGCGCAATTGCAGCAACGCGAATTCGTCCAGCGTTATTCCTAGCGCCGGATGAGACAGTCGAGCGCAACATTCGTTCGGCTCAGGCGGAGCGGCTGCCTCAGGTGCTCAAGCGGTCTGATAAAAAGCTCGCCAGGATCGGGTCCTGGGGGCAGGTAATCAGATGCGCGTGGTTTATGTGCACCCAATTTTGATAACCTGAGGCGCCGCGCCGCTGCGCGGAGAGAGGAGATAGGTGAGAGGCGAGCAGGTGACGCCGCGAGGGTGATAAGGTGATAAAGGGGTGGCCGAACCGGTGCGTGCCTGGTCCTGTAAAAGTTCGCTTTTGGTCGCAGCGGGGAGACAGTTGATAGGTGACAGGTGAGCAGTGGGGACGTTTCGAATGCTGCATAGCGGGCCCTTTCTGCGCGTGGGCGCGGTTCGTGCTGGATATTCTAGAAAGCCTGTTCAGGGCTCACTATCAGCCTTGAGCCGGAGTGCGCGGATTGTGGGTGTATGCGCGGCAATGGCGGCGAAAGAGACAACTCGACAAAGCATCAGACGTAGTCTGTCTGCTGACGCCGCGCAGCCTAGAGAGACCTTGGCTTCTGTATGAGGCCGGCGTAGCGAAAGGCAGGTTGGATACACCGGTCTACGGCGTCGCCCTTGGAATTCCACTGAGCAAAGCCAGCACCGGTCCCTTCGCCCAGTTTCAGAACTGCGACGACGATCCGGAATCCCTGACCAAGCTCGTCATGCAGCTTGTCCAGCGCATCCCCGGCTCGGAGCCAGATCACGATGCCTTTCTTATGCAGGTGCAAATATTTAAGGATAAGGCTACTGAGCTGCTGTCGAAACGCGGACAACAGGATCAAAAAGAGCAGCATGCTGAGGCGGATAACACCGCGATTGCAAAAATGTTTGAGGAAGTCAAGGTGATCTTCCGCGATCTTCCTACCCGGGTCGAATCTGCTCTCACTGACGGTGAGCGGCCGGTGCGAAAACGACGCATCTTCATAGACCCGATAGTCCTGGATGACATGAGCATGTTTGGGCAGCGCTTGGGCAATCCGGCCATGGGGATACTTGTTTTGGCCAGTCTGCTCCGGGAGGAGACGTTCGGAAGCGCCGAGGAATTGGTTCAATTCCTCAAGAACATGGCGGAGCAAGAATCGGAGTGCGATCAAAGCGCGACGTGTCGTTACTGCGGTGATGCGTATGATGGCAGGTTCGCTGACGCCACCAGCGGGCGGTGCCCTGCGTGCGCGTTAGAGGCGGATTATGGCGATGTCTCGGCCTCGATCTCCAGCGTACTCTCGCGGAACGATCGCGCTGCTGATGTCAGGGAAAGGTATCACGACTCAATGCCTGAAGGTCAACGAAGCGGCAAAAGACGCACGGATGGCGGGTAGTTGCTGAGCGGCGTAATCGGGCGTGCCGGGCGCGGTCGGCCTGGCGTCGCGATGGGGTGTAGGAAGAAAAGCTGGCGGGTATGAAGGGTTCGCCCGCCCTGCCGGGCGGGAGGAAGGGGTGAGGTTTCGGTTTTCCAGGGGCTGAAGCCCCTGGCTACCGCTCGTGCGCCCTCCGGGCGAGGACAGAGCCGCCGGCATCGTCAGAAATGCGCGGGGGGCGGCGCTGGCGATCCAGTGCCGACGGGGCGACTGAGTGAAACCGCAAGCGGGGGCCGCCGGCACTGGCCCCCGCTGCGAGGCTTCAGCTACCGAGCAGGCGCTGCACGTCTAACGCAAAGTCCGTGCGCAGCCTGCGGATAGCGCGCGTCTCCAGTTGGCGAATGCGTTCCTTGGACACGCCAAAGTGCCGGCCGATCTGCTCGAGCGTCTGCGGCGTTTGTTGTTCGTCCAGCCCGAACCGCTGCCGCAAGATGCGGCGCTCGCGCAAATCCAGCGAGGCCAGCATGCGTTCCACGACGCCGCGGACCAGGGCATTCTGCTCGTCATCCTGCTCGTCCGCGCCGCGCTCGGCCGTGATTTCGAGCAGCTCTTCGCGCCCGGTCTGGTAACGGTCGCGCTGGCAGCGCTGCTCCGGTATCAAGCGGGCGTAGTTGCGGATGATGGCCCACGAGGCGTAAGTGCTGAACTTGAAGCCGCGCGTGTAGTCGAACTTGTCGACCGCCCGCATCAGCGAGACGTTCCCGTCGCTGATGATCTCGAAGAAGTCCAGCGCCGGCCCAAGGTGGCGCTTGGCGATGCTCACGACCAGGCGCAGGTTGGCCTGCGTGATCTGGTTCTTGATGGCGTTGGCCTCGTCGAGCAGCGCGTCAATCGCGTCCAAGTCGCTGGCCGTGGCCTCATCCGGGTCGAGTTGCTGACGCAACCGGTCGGCCCGGAACTTCAAGTAGTTCATCTTCCGGAACAGGGCCGCCTCGCCCGCAGTGGTGAGCAGCGGGATACGGAAAAGCTGCTGCAAATACGGCGGCAGGTCGGCCGGGATGCGCCGCGGCCCGCCGGTGTCGGGGCGATACGGTGCCTGCACGTCCGGATCGTTGGCGATGAGTTCATCGATCCCCGGCTCCTCGAACGCCGGGCTGGCGATGTACTCGATCTTGCGGGACTTCATATCCCGCGCCCGCATCTGCGTAATCGTTTGGTAGATCGCTGATGGCGGCTGATTGAACCGCTCCGCCAGCACGGCCACCGAAACGCCATCCTGGTGGGCTTCCCAAATGCGCAGGCGTTGATCGTCCGCCGCCACGTCCAGCCGTGAGCGGTTGAAGATGCCCGCTCCCGGGTGGCTCTCGTCGTGGGCTTTGAGGATCAGCCGGATCGTCTCGACGGCCCGGCCCGTTTCGGCCGCCAAGGCGCGAGCCACGGAATTGACCGTGCTCTGGCCCTGGCCGGCGAGGGCCCTGGCGCGCTCGACGATGCTGTCGCGTTCGGCGCGCGTCAGTTGCGAAAAGCTGCTGCCGCGGCTGACGATTTCGGCATGCTGCGCGACGAACCGCCGCACGCAAGCATCCGGGAAGACCACCCGCATACGCCGATCGGCGTAGCGGAACTTCCAGCCGACCAACCCGCGGCGGCGCCAACGGAAGATCGTCTTGGTGCTGACGTCGAAACGTTCAGCCAGCTCGGCAATCGAGTAGACCGCGGTCGGCCAATCCTCGGCCGCGATGTTGGCGTCCTCGCTGAGCCGTTCAGCGAGAGCTACCAAATCTGCTATTAGGACGTCAGCTTCGATGAGCCTCTCGTCAGCGGTCCCATCGGGCGGGACGCGCCGATACCCGGTAAGGCAATGGCAGATGAAATCTGCTGGGTATGCCTTCCCCGGGTCGATAACTGAGAGGAGGAATTCAATGTTGAGGAGTTGCCGTAGGCGTAGACGCCTCGGACCGCGAGTCAACTGAACGGCAAGCTCCGCGAGGGCGGGGGCCTGGAGCGATTGCATGGGGCACCTCGGGGCGCAGCTTCGCCCCACAGGTCCTTCCAGCCGCAATAACCCAGGTATGGATAGATGATTTTGGAACTTGGATAATCAGTAAACGGGCGGCTTTCCGAACGCTGTTTATGATATTTTAGGTCAGCTCTCCTTCACCATTCCGGACAAGAGCTTATGGATGACTCCGTCGCTCATTATTATGCATCGTCGGCTCGCCGGCGTCAACTGAATTATTGCTACAACGTGCCGGACCCGTCTTTGACGAATATGTAGTACAGAGCGCCTTCAGCTCCAGTGCGGCCGGCGGTCGCTTCGGCCTGTGGTCCGATACCCATGTATACATCGCAACGTCCGGCAGCGCGAATGGCCCCACCGGTATCCTGATCCAGAGCAAATCCTGAGTACGGTCCAATCTGCAGGGAGCCGCCATAAGTCGTTGGCAGCGTTGTGTTTAAGAACGCCAAGCAGGCGCGCGGGAATACCTCTTTATCGGTCGCAATACTCCGATATGGCGTAACCGGGACGTTCAGACTGCCAAAGGGCCCGCCGGGCAGTTCTTTGAAGAAGACAAACCGGTCATTCTGGAGGCAGTAGTAATTCACCTTGTCGGGATTGGCGGAGAAATATCGGAGCATGGTTTGGAGCGATAATTCGTGGCGTCCTATAACCCCATCATTAACCATTTGCAGCGCGATCGGCGTGTACTCGTGTCCGTTATTACCCGCGTACCCTAGTTCGTAAAGGCTCCCGTCGGCCAGGCGCAGCTTCGCCGACCCTTGCACAGTCACGACGTAAGCTTCGAACGGATCTTTCAGCCATGCCACTTCCGTCCCGTCCAGCAGGCCGCCTTCCGTGATCTGCCGCCGCGTGTAGTAGGGAACAATGCGGCCGTCCGGCGTCCTCCGGCCCAGCGTGACGCCCTCGTCACCCTTGACCAGATCCGGCGGCAGGCCGTAGAGCGGATAGCGAAATCGAGCGTCCGGTTGGCGGCGTCCTTCGAAGATGGGCGTGTAGT
>JAGPEO010000401.1 GCA_018056925.1 Phycisphaerae bacterium | reverse complement strand
CCCGATTCAATCGCCGCCTGCGCCGCCGCCAGTCTGGCAATCGGCACGCGGTACGGCGAGCAACTCACGTAATTCATGCCGACACGATGGCAGAACTTCACACTCTCCGGGTCGCCGCCGTGCTCGCCGCAGATGCCGATCTTCAGCTTGCCCCGCGCCCGCCGCCCGTTCTCCACCGCCATGCGGACCAGTTGCCCCACGCCCTCCTGATCCAGCGACTGGAACGGGTCGGCCTTGAAGATGCCCGCCTTGATGTACTCGGGCAGGAAGCGGCCCGCGTCGTCACGCGACAGGCCCATCGTCATCTGCGTCAGGTCGTTCGTACCGAAGCTGAAAAACTCCGCCGTTTCCGCGACCGGACCGGCCAACAGCGCCGCCCGCGGCGTCTCGACCATCGTGCCGACCAGGTACGACAGCTCGATGCCGGCCTCCGCGATCACGCCGTCGGCAACGGCCCGCGTGCGGTCGGCCAGGATGCGCAGCTCCTTGGGGTCGATGGTCAGCGGAATCATGATCTCCGGATTGACCGGCAAGCCGCGCTTCTTCAGGTCAACCGCGGCCTCAATGATGGCCCGTACCTGCATCTCCAGGATTTCCGGATACGTGATGCACAGCCGGCAGCCACGATGACCGAGCATCGGGTTCGACTCGTGCAATTGTTCCGCCCGCGCCAGGATGTCGTTCGGATTCACGCCGGTAACGGCCGACAGCCGCTCGGCCTCTTCACGCGTCTTGGGCACGAACTCGTGCAGCGGCGGGTCGATCAAACGGATCGTGACCGGGTTGCCTTCCATCGCCTCGAAAATGCCGATGAAGTCGCTGCGCTGGAACGGCAGCAGTTTATCGAGCGCCGCGCGCCGCTTGGCCTCGGTGTCGGCCAGGATCATCTCTTGGATGGCGAGTTGCCGCTCGTGGGTGGCGAAGAACATGTGCTCGGTGCGGCACAGGCCGATGCCTTCGGCCCCCATTTGGATCGCCTTGCGGGCGTCCTCGGGCGTGTCGGCGTTGGTACGCACGCCGATCTCACGCCGCTGGTCCGCCCAGCCCATGAGCGTGTAGTACTCCTGCGGCGGCTCGGGCCGTTCGAGGTCGAGTTTGCCTTCGTACACCGCGCCGATTGAGCCGTCGAGCGTCAGGAACTCACCCTGCCGCACCACCTTGCCGTTGACCGACATCTGCTTCGTGCCGTAATCGATCCGCAGCGCCTCGCAGCCCACGATGCAGCACTTGCCCCAGCCACGCGCCACCACCGCGGCGTGCGAAGTCTTGCCGCCCGTCTGCGTCAGGATGCCCTTGGCGGCCTGCATCCCGCCCACGTCTTCCGGGCTGGTTTCCTTGCGGACCAGAATGACGTCTTCACCTTGTTCGGCCAAAGCCTCGGCCTCGCGCGCCGTGAAGACCACCTTGCCACAGGCCGCCCCGGGTACGGCGTTGATACCTTCAGCGATGCGCCGCCGCCCCAGTTCCTCGCGCGGCACGCGCTGGCTGATGATGGGATAGAACAAGCGTTCAATGTCGTTGCCCGTAATGCGGGCGATCGCGTCGTCCTGGCTGATTACCGGGCGCGCGGCGCGCTCCTCGTACTTGCGAGGCAGATAGCCGGCCTTCGCCAGGCGCCGCGCTTCTTCCCGCCTCATCAGGGGCTGCGTGGCCTGCTCAACGGCGATGCGGAAAGCGGCGTGCGGGGTGCGCTTGCCGGTGCGGCACTGCAGGATGTACAGCTTGCCGCGCTCGAACGTGAATTCGACGTCCTGCATCTCGCCGTAGTGCACTTCGAGCATGGCCCGCACGGCGCAAAGCTGGTCGTACATGGCGGGCATGCGCTCGGCCAGTTCACTCATGTGCAGCGGTGTCCGAATGCCGGCCACCACGTCCTCGCCCTGGGCATTGATCAACATGTCGCCGTAGAACTCGTTGGCCCCGGTGCTCGGATCGCGCGTGAAGCACACGCCGGTGCCGCTGTCCTCGCCCATGTTGCCGAAGACCATTTGTTGCACGTTGACGCCGGTGCCCGTCAGATCGGTGATCTTCTCGACGCGCCGATACGTGACGGCCTTTTCGGCGTTCCACGAATTAAAGACGGCGTTGATCGCACCGACGAGCTGCTCCCACGGGTCCTGCGGGAACTCGCGCCCGGTCTGCTCGCGAAAGAAGTCCTTGAATTGCCCGCACAGCTCTTGCAGCGCTTCGGCCGGAAGCTCATAGTCGTAGCGCTTGTCGAGGCGTTCTTTCAGGTTGTGCAGCTTCTCTTCCAGAATGTCCTTGCTCAGGCCGACGGCCGTGGTCGAGTACATCTGCAGGAAGCGGCGGTACGAATCCCAGGCGAAGCGCGGGTTCTTCGTGTTGCGGGCCAGGCCCTCGACGGATTGGTCGTTCATGCCGAGGTTGAGGATCGTCTCCATCATGCCCGGCATGGAACGGGCGGCGCCGCTGCGAACCGAAACCAGCAACGGGTTGTTCTTGTCGCCCAGCTTCTTGCCGACCGTCTTCTCGAGCCGCGCGAGCTGCTGGCGAACTTCCTTTTCCAAGCCCTCGGGCCAGGTGCCGTTGTGCTCGTGAAAATAGGCGCACGCATCGACCGCAATCGTAAAGCCCGCCGGAACCGGCAGACCGATGTTGGTCATCTCCGCCAACCCGGCGCCTTTGCCGCCGAGCAGGTTCTTGTCGGTACCCTTGCCCTCCGCCTTACCGGCGCCGAAAAAGTACACAAACTTCTTCATGTAACGCGATCCTTACAAAACCGTCGTAACGCGATCCTTACAAAACCGTCGCGGAAACTAAACGGCGTCCCCAGCGTCCCACGGCGGCGACAATCCCACAATTATAAGGCCATCCCCGAC
>JAGPEO010000081.1 GCA_018056925.1 Phycisphaerae bacterium | reverse complement strand
GGTGGAGCGAGGGGTTGATTTTGGGTCTGGCGCTGGCCGGCATCGGCGTGGCCGTGACCGGTGCCGGGCTCTCGGACCAGCCGCGGCGGCTGGGGCTGGTGCGCTTCATCGCGGTATACGCGGTGCTGATGACGGTCGTCTACTCAGTTATTCCGTATAAGACGCCGTGGTGCGCCGTGCAATTTGTGCAGCCGCTGATCATGCTGGCCGGGCTCGGTGCGGTGGGGATCATCTCCTGGGTCAAGCCCTGGCCGGCAAAAGCGGTGGCCGCCGTGATTCTCCTGGCCGGCGCTGCGCACCTTGGCTGGCAGGCGCAGCGGGCCAACTTCCGGTTTTTCGTCGATTACCGCAATCCTTACGTTTACGCTCATCCGCTGGGGGACGTGAAGCACCTGTCAGCTTACCTCGAAAAACTGGCCGACGTGCATCCGGATGAGCACCGCATGCTGGTCAAGGTAATTGCTGAGGATGCTTGGCCGCTGCCGTGGTATTTGCGGGGTTTCGAGCGTGTCGGCTACTGGGAAGCGCCGCCGGCGGAGTTGGACGCTCCAGTGGTGATCGTCGCCGGCGACCTGGCGGCGAGCCTGCCGGCCGGTTTTGAAAACGACTACAAAATCAGCTTCTACGGTCTACGGCCCGATATACAATTGGTGACGTATGTCGAGCGCGAGTTGTGGCAAGAGTTTGCTCGCCGCCAAGAGCACCTCGCGCCTGGGCCAGTGAGAGAACGCGAATGAGTTTTGCGATGGGCGCCGACCCGCAAACCGGCACCTCGCCCCTTCTCGCCGATCCGGTTCACGTGTTCGAGCATCGCGCGATGAACTGCGGCTGGGGAATATTCATTGTGGGCGACGATGAGCGCTACGCCGGCCAGGCTGCGCAGGCCGCTTTCGGGGAGGTTGATCGGGTCGAGCGTGAACTTAGCCGTTACATTCCCACCAGCGACATTGCCCGCATCAACGCGCTTGCGCCGGGCCAGTCCGTGCGTATCGGGCCCGACACGTTTGCCTGCTTGGAAATCGCGGCGCAAGTTGGTGCGGCCACGCACGGGGCGTTTGATGTAACGATCGGCAGCCTGCTCGGGCCCGGTCCGCATCGGGTTCCCGCGCGGCGCGTGCCGCGCATCGGGGTGGACGAAGAGAGCCGGACGGTGACGGCGCTTTCGGAATCGGTGCTGCTCGATCTGGGCGGAATAGGCAAGGGTTATGGCGTGGACCAAGCCGTAGCCGTGCTGCGGGACTGGAAGATCACGGCCGCGCTAGTGCACGCCGGTCAGAGTACGACGTTCGCCCTGGGCGCGCCGGGTGGCGAGCCGGGCTGGACGGTGGCCGTCCGCGACCCGCGCCAGCCGGAGAGCAGTCTGGCGCGCTTCTACCTGCGCGACCAGGCCTTCAGCGGTTCCGGCATGTTGCTGCACGGCGAGCACATTATTGATCCGCAAACCGGGCGGCCCCCCAACACCGGCGCGCTGGGGGCGTGGGCGATCGCGGCCACGGCCGCCAAGGCAGACGCGTTTTCGACCGCGTTCATGATTTTGTCGCCGAGCGAAGTGGCCAACTACTGCCGCCGCCATTCGCAGATCACCGGCATGCTCTGCCTGGACTCGCCACCGGGTGCGCGGCTGGAGACATTTGGGCGTGAGCCACAGTGGGTGATGCAGCCGGTTTGAAATCCGCGTTATGCGCCCTCCGGCTTTCCTGATCCGAACTCTCAAGGCGCGTTGTGGTTTTGTCCCCCCCTGATTTCTCGATCCCTGATCTCTGTCATGCTGCTAGGCTACGGCCGCGGCGGGCGCTATGATTGTCGTGCGCGTTGCCGCCTAACGTAGAGGCGAGACGCACGCTCGATTATCAGTCAACCGACAAACTGACGACTGAGAAATGGAAAGTCCGGAGAGGTGAGACGCATGCCACGCCCGATCAGACTCACCAGGCGCAAACTGCTCGGAACCGCGGTCAAGGCCGGGGCGGTGTTTTACATCGTGCCGCGGCACGTGCTCGGCGGACGCGGGTACACGCCGCCGAGCGAGGTGCTGACGCGCGCCGTCATCGGGGCCGGGGGAATGGGCATGGCCGGCCATGTGACCGAAAACGTCGAGGGACAACCGCCGCAGACGCTGGCAGTCTGCGACGTGGATAAGAATCACCTGGCGGCCGCCATGGCCAAGGCGGGGCGCAGTTGTGAAGCTTACAGCGACTGGCGGCGGGTGCTGGATCGTACCGACATCGACACGATCCACATCGCGACTCCGCCGCACTGGCATGCCGTGATGGGCGTCGCCGCGGCCCAGGCCGGCTTTGACATTCTGACGGAAAAGCCGTTTTCGCACACGGTCGCGGAGGGCCGGGCATACGTTGAAACGGTCAAGCGCTACGGGCGCATCCTACAGATCAACACGCATTTTCGCTTCGAGCAGTACTACGACTACGGTGCTACGAAGCTGCTGCGCAAGCTGGTCGCCAGCGGGCTGCTGGGCAAGCCGTTGCTGGTGCGGGTCGGAGCGGGGCAGGGCTTCAACTGGAAGCTCCAGGAATGGAGCGGGCGGACCAACCTGACGCCGGAGCCCGTGCCGGCTGAGCTCGACTACGACATGTGGCTCGGCCCGGCGCCGCGCAAGCCGTATCACCCGCACCGAGTACACCAGAGCTTCCGGGGTTACTGGGACTACGACGGCGGCGGATTGACCGACATGGGCCAGCATTATCTTGACCCAGTGCAGTACTTCCTGGGTAAGGACCACACCGGCCCAGTCGAGGTTTCGGCCGTAGCCCCTTGGCCGCCGCATCCCGACGCAGTCGGAGTTTGGGAGTCGGTAACGCTGAAGTACGCGGATGGCGACACCATCTACATGAACAGCGGCGAATGGGGCTCGCCTGAGCCGCCGGGCTTGCCGCTGATTGAAGGGCCGAAGGGCAAAGTCTACCGAAACTACCGCACCGATCCGCCCGGCTTGTTCGAACAGCTCGAACGTGTGCCGGACCCGCCGCCGCTGATCGACTTTGAAACGGCGGTAAAAACGCGGCAGAAGGCCGGTGGCAACGAAGAAGTGGCCCACCGCTCGTGCACGTTGCTCAACCTGGCTTCGATCGCGATCCGCCTCGGGCGGCCGCTGAAGTGGGACCCGGACCAGGAGCGGTTTATCGGCGACGAGCAGGCCAATCGTCTCATCGAAGTCCCGATGCGCGCCCCGTGGCATCTGTAGGAGAGGCAAAGATGATAAAGCCCGATTCGTGCCGACTGGCGCGCGTGACGAATCACGCCCCCCGCCAACTGCTCCGATGCGCGATTGTATTGACGGCGCTTGCGGCCTGTGCGATGGCGGCGCCGAGTGCGGAACTGGAGCGGCTCTTGCGCAGGATCGACTTTCACGGCGCGGCCAAGCCGGACGTGCTGGGCAAAGCGCTGGCCGAGCTGCCGCCGTCGGACTGGTCGACCTTGTGCGACATGCTGGTCGAGGCGGGCGCCGGGGATGACACCAAGCCGCGCATGGCCCTCGAAGGTCTGGCTTGGTACACCGGCAGCAGCGGCACGCCGGCGCAGCGCGCCGCGTACATCGAGGTGCTCACCGCGGCTCTGTCCAAAGATCGACAGCCGGGGGTGAAGGCGTTCCTCGTTCGCCAGCTTCAGCTCGTTGGCGACGACAGCGCGGTTCCAACATTGGGGAAACTTCTGCTGGACCCGGAGGTCTATGACTTCGTGGCCCAGGCGTTGGTTACGATTGGCTCAGATGCGGCGCGGGCGGCTTTACGCGCGGCTTATCCGGAGGCGCAGGGGCCGTGCCGGATTGCGATCATTCAGGCCCTGGGAGTGCTCCGCGATTCCGAATCGGCTGACCGGCTCGCGGAAGACGCCAACGGGCCGGACCGCGGAATTCAATTGGCGGCTTTAGCAGCGCTCGCCACTATGGAGTCGCCGGCGTTTCGGGAAGCGGCCCGCAAGTTTGAAAGCCAGACACACTATGAACGGTCACAGTTGGACGCTTTGCTATTCCGCACCTCGGCGCACGCGGCCGAGCAAGGCGAGCCGGAGGCCGACGCCGCTCTGACGGCAGAACTGCAAAGCGCGGATCCTCATATTCGCAGCGCCGCACTCTCCAGCGCCGCCGGCGTGAAATCGATCGATTTGGTGCTCTCGTTCCTGGCGGATGAGGACGCCGAGGTTCGCGCCACGGCCACGAATATCGCCATTTCTCTGCAAGGCGAGGGTGTAACCGCGGCCTACCTGGAGAGGCTGCCCAAGGCGACGGAAACCGGCCGCGTCGCTCTCATCGGCATTCTGGGCAAGCGTGGCGACGCCGCCGCTCTCAGTGCGGTCTTCGAAGCGCTGCAGGACGAATCGCCGGCGGTTCGGCTGGCGGCCGTGGATGCGGCCGCGGCGCTGGGGCGCACCGCGGCGGTCGAGCCGCTCATCAAGCTGCTGAGCAGCGACGATGGGGACTTGAGTGCTGCGGCGCAGCAGGCTCTCACGAATATCCGGGATGAGCAGGCGGCGGCTCAGATTGCCGGTGCGCTCAGCGTGAGCCCGGCGCGTGTACAGGCCAGGCTGCTGCAAATACTGGCTGATTCGCACGCCGTGGAGCAGGCCGAGGCGATCTGTGGCTGCTTGGAAAAGGACGACGAGGGCGTGCGGCTGGCGGCACTACGGGCGGTCGAGGCGCTCGCACCGTCTAGCGCGTTGGATCCGCTGGTAAGGCTGTTGCCGAAGCTCGAGAATTCCGAGCAGCGTGAGGCATGCGAAAGCGCGCTGACGGCCGTGTGCCGGCGCACCGCGGACCGCGTTGCCGTCTCCGGAAAGCTTCTGGCTGCCCTGCCGGCGGCGCGAGCGGAAGATTACTGCTCGTTGCTGCGTGTGCTTGGCAAGTTGGGCGGCGCCGAAGCTTTCCAGACGGTCCGGCAAGCGTTAAGTGATTCGCGGTCTGAAGTCGTCGAAGCGGCTTTCCGCGCTTTGTCCACCTGGCCGGATCCGGCGGCCGCGGGCAATATTCTCGAAGTCGCCACCGGTTCGGGCGAGCTGCGCCATCACGTTCTGGCGCTGCGGGCGTACGTGCGCCTGGTCGGCGCGGACCAGGAGCTGTCCGCGGCGGACAAGCTCGCCGCCTACGAAAAGTGCATGGCGCACACGCGCCGGGTCGATGAACGCAGGTTGCTGCTGTCGAAGATCGGCGAATTGCCGGAGCCGCGCACCATCTCCGTGTTGCAGCGCTTCCTCCTCGATGACCAACTGCGCAACGAGGCTGGGGCGGCGCTGTTGGGCGTGGCCGAACGTCAGCTCCCGGCCGGTTGGCAGCGCGCTCGGCAAGCGATCTGGCTGGCGCTCGATGCGGTGGATGACGACGCCCTTAGAGAGCGCGGCAAAGCGCTGCTGGCGCGTGCCGACGAATACGAGGGCTTCATCACTGATTGGCAAGTAGCCGGGCCATTCGAGCTGGACGGTAAGGGCTGCCTGGAGCTGTTGGAGGTCGCTTTTCCGCCTGAGCAGCCGGACATCGGCGGCGTAACCTGGCAGAGGCAGACCATGCCCACTGACCGGCCGGAGTTCTGGTATGTGGACCTGAACGCTTGCGCAGACATGGCCGGGTCGAATCGGGCTGCTTATCTGCGCACGGTCCTCGACTCGCCCCGGGCGCAGGACGTTCAACTTGAGCTCGGCAGCGACGACGCCCTGAAAGTCTGGCTCAATGGGGAACTGATTCACACGTTCGCCGGCGTGCGCGGTTGCGAGCGCGGGCAGGATAAGGTGCCCGCACAACTGAAGAAGGGCCGCAACGAGCTGCTCCTGAAGGTCGTCAATGGCGGCGGCGGCTGGGCGGCGTGCGCACGCGTGCGCCGGCCCGACGGCTCACACGTCGAGGGCCTGAAGATCGACTTGGGCCAGTGAATCGGTATGATTTTCGGCACGCTCCGGCGGTGCCGTGGCGGCGTTGATGGACACACCTGCTGTGTGCCACTGCTTGAAGCCGCAGCTTCAAGCAGTGCGGCTCAGGTTGTGGCCGCGGGCGAGTCCGGGCCAGGTTACCGCATGAGCCCAGGAGATCCCAAGTGCGAATCATATTGGTTGGCGCGATTTCGCTGCTGTTGGCGGGCATGAGCGCTTACCGCGCTCAAGGCGGTGAAGTGACAGACGAAGTGAAGATGAGAATCAGCGAGGCCGCCCCGCGCCGCGCTCCGGCGCAGGCGCAGAAACCGCGGAGTTTGCTGGTTTTCACGCTCTGCCGCGGGTTTCGGCACGACTCGATTCCGACCGGCGCCGCGGCCATGAAAATATTGGGCGAAAAGACGGGCGCGTTCACCGCGGTCGAGAGCGATGACATTGATATGTTCACGCCCGAGAAGCTGGCCGGCTTTGACGCGGTTTGCCTGATGAGCTGCACCGGTGAGCTGTTTTGGCCGGCGAATTTCGAACAGCTCCCGGCGGCGGAGCAGGAAGCGGCCCGGCGGCGCGACGAAGCGCTCAAGAAGTCGCTGCTGGACTTCGTGTCAGGCGGTAAGGGCCTGATCGGCAGTCATGCCGCGACCGACTGCTTCTACAAGTGGCCCGAATATGGCGAAATGATGGGCGGTTACTTCGACGGGCATCCGTGGAATGAGCCGGTTACGGTTCGGCTGGACGAACCGAACCACCCGTTGAACGCGGCCTTCGGTGGCAAGCCTTTCGTGATCGCCGACGAAATCTATCAGTTCGGCGCCCCGTACTCGCGGGACAAGCTGCGCGTTCTGCTCAGTCTGGAGCCGACGAAAATCGATCCGGCCAAGCCGGGCATCAAACGCACTGACGACGATTTTGCGATTAGCTGGGTTCGGCAGTACGGAAAAGGGCGCGTGTTCTACTGCTCGCTCGGGCATCGCGATGAGATCTTTTGGAACCCGCAGGTTTTGGCGCATTATCTGGCCGGCGTACAGTTCGCGTTAGGCGACCTGAGCGCCGACGCCGAGCCGGTGCCGCACACAACCGGCGAATCGCCGCTCGGCGTGATCACGCTGTTTAACGGAAAGGACCTGAGCGGCTGGATCTGTAAGCCCGGGTCCTGGGCTGCTGAAGACGGAGTTCTGGCTCGCCGGGGCGGCGGCGATATCTGGACTGAACAGCAGTTCGGCGACTTCATTCTGGACCTCGAGTTCAAGTTTGATAAAGGCGCCAACAGCGGCGTCTTCTTTCGCACGGCCGACATGAACGATTGTGTACAAACCGGCATCGAGCTGCAGGTGCTCGACTCATACGGCAAGGCAGCCGTCGGCAAGCACGACTGCGGGGCGATTTACGACTGCCTTGCGCCCAGCAAGAACGCCGTCAAGCCCGCGGGCGAGTGGAACACGCTGCGCCTGGTGTGCCGCGGGCCGCGGCTTCAGGCGGTCATGAACGGCTTGGTGATCATTAATATGAACTTGGATGACTGGAAGGAAGTTGGGCGGAACCCGGACGGCAGCCCCAACAAGTTCCGCACGGCCTACAAGGATATGCCACGTGCGGGGCACATCGGTTTTCAGGATCACGGCGGCGGGATTTGGTATCGCAACATCCGGATCAAACCGCTGCCGGTTACGCCGGGCTGATTGCGGGGCAGACGCGGTTGGCCGCAAAATGAAACGGCCGGCCGGAGTGGGTGTTCTCCGGCCGGCGCGTTTATTCAACAAAGCTGCCTGACGGGCTTAGTTGCTTCCGGTCAGGATTTGCACAAAGGGGTCGATATCGAACACATTCACAGTCCCGTCGCCATTGCAGTCATTGGCGCAGAGGAAGCCGCAGGAATAGGCGGCTTCCCAGGCCGGCTGATCGGTCAAGGCAATGACAAAGGGATCGATATCGAAGACGTTCACGGTGCCGTCGCAATTTGAGTCACCCAATTTGCACGGCGCGGCGCACTCGTCCGGGCGACCGTCGCCATCGGCGTCCTGCGAGTAGCCGGAGGCGATGTCGCACTCGTCCAGCACGCCGTTCTCGTTGCAGTCCTGGCAGGCGGGGTTGGTGGGCTCGCAGTCCAGGAGTTCGCAGGCGTCGAGGACGTCGTTCCGGTTGCAATCGGGCTTAGTGTACAGGCAGCCCGGGCCGGTCATCGAGAACACAAAGTCACCCACGGCGCCGTTCTTTCCGGAAATGCGAATCCAATAAGTGCGTCCGGTTTGAACGAAGTAGGTGGCGATACGCGACTGGGGCGTCCCGCCGTAGTCATCGTTGCAGATGAGCTGGTTATCAGTTGTTCCGGGGCAGTCGCTGTGCAGTGAAAGCACAGTGTCATATGACGACCCCATCAGCGAGAAGGATGCGAAGCCGTTGCCCATCGCGGTGTAGTAGTACCACACGTCCGGCGTGCTGCTCGAAGAGCCGCAGCTTGCGGAGCCATCTACGGTAGCGCCCTCTGTAGTGCCAGCGTAGACCGTGCCCGGGCAGGCGATTTCCGCATCGAGACAGGAATCGTAGGCCTCCGGGAAGGCCGGCGGCATCATTTCACACTCGTCGGGGATGCCGGTTCCCTGGCAGTCCTCGCTGGTTCCGTCGGCAATGTCGCAGTCGTCCGGTATATGATTCTGGTTGCAGTCCTGGCTGGTCTCGGCGTAGATGTCGCACAGGTCGGGCACCCCGTTGCTGTTGCAGTCGCTCTGGCCGCCCTCTTCGCACTCGTCGGGCCGGCCGTTTTCGTTGCAGTCCGAGCTGACGAGGCCATCGCCGTCCGGGTCGGTTGGATCGACGTCACAATCGTCGGGGATGCCATTCAGGTTGCAGTCCGCCTCGCACTCGTCCGGCACGCCGTTGGCGTTGCAGTCTTGCGAGCCGCCGCAGCCGGGGTAGGTGCTGCAGCCCGGGGAGCTGCAATCGACGTCGCATTCGTCGGGGATGCTATTGCCGTTGCAGTCGGTGAGCAGCGGCCAGTTCATTATTTCGGCCTGGTAGACTTCGCGGCCGCCGCTAGCTTGCTGAATCCAGATTAGAATTGTGATGTCGCTCTGGCGCGCCCAGCTTGTGGCGTCGAACGTGATGTCCCAGGGGGCGACTTGCTCGCAGGCGCCGGGCAGCAGCGTGATATCCTGGGTCGCGGAGGCCTGGCGTAAGCAATTGCGCGAGTAGGTGGGCGAATCCGGATAATAATCGAGCACGTGAACCATTTGGACGCGCACTGTGCGCGAGGTGCTGGCCTGCGAACACACGGTGGCCGAAATCCGATAAGTCTGGCCTCCGAGGTGCGCTGCCGAACCCTGTATAGTGTATTCGCTGGGAATACCGTGGCGGGTGCTGTATTGCGCGAGGTAACTCATCCCGGACGAGCCGCCGACGCGTTGGAGCACGCCGTCGAACCAGGCCGTGGGAGTGCCGCTAAGGCTGTAGTAGCTGGCGCGTGAGCTGCCCCAACTCGTGGCGTACGCGTCGCCGACGTGGATTTGATTGCCCGCAAAGGTATCGGGATAGCTGTTGAGCAGGGCACCGAACGCCTGACCGGCGTAGGAGCAGTAGCCTCAGCCCGTGTTCGTGAATTCTTCGCATAAGACAACGCGCTCCACGCTCGCCAGTGCCGGCGGAATCAGAGCTGAGAGCGCCAGACCGCTCAGGCCCAGCAATAACGGAAGGCGGTGTGCTTTCATCTTTGCCTCCTAAAGATAACTGCGACCTCAGCCGCTCGGCGCCCGACGCCGGGCGTAAACTACCCCTGACCCCCGCCCATTTCGGCTCGTGCGCTACCGGTTGCCGGAGCAGATCACGGGGCAGTGCGGCATCGACCAGATTCGAACGTAGCCTAGCAGAATTGCGATCCAAATGGAACGTTTTGTTTCGCGAGTTTCGTTATGGGGGCACGCGTCCCATAACCCGTAGCAACAGCGGGCGGGGCACGTGTGTGCAGGGCATGTTGGCGGAGCCGAACCTTAATCGGGCAAAACTTTGAACACCTCATCGTGCTCGCGGGCGTGCCCGGCCGCCTTAATCCCGACCTCATCGCCGGGTTTGGCCACCGCCACCGGTGCGTGGTTTACCTGCATCGAGTCAACCGGCTGCTTGAAATCAGAGGTGTGGCCAACGACGTGGATCGTATCACCGACGTGCAGTTCGCCGTCAGTTATCTTGATCGCCGCCACGCCGGCTTTCGCGAAGTAATGCGTGACTTTGCCGACAAGCTGTTCGGCCATTGTCGAACTCCTTACCCGCCCGATTTGCCAAGTACATCATAGCCGATCAGGGCGCTCTAGCAACAATGGCGATAGCTCCAGGCGAATTCTCGAGCCCAGCAGAGAACATGAGCAGCGCGTCACCAAATCGCAATTGTGAATTTGGCTTTGCTAAAACAGCCTGCGAAGCAGCTCTGGGAACAGGCGCGTACCGAGGTGCTCAAAATCCGTGAAAATCACGATGGTGATAATCGCGAAGTGCATGGTGAGCAGCCAACAGAATATCGTCCAAGGCAGGCCGGCGGGGCGGCCGCGGTGATTGCGCCGGGCCCAGAACTGATCCCAGGCGCGTTGTGCCATCAGTGCGGCGGCCTGGAGCAGTCCCCACGCCACAAAGGACCAGCTTGGGCCGTGCCACAGAGCGATATAGCCAAAGACGGCCACGTAGTTTAGCCAGACGATACTGCGGTTGCCGCCAAGCGGAATGTAGATGTTTTCGCGCAGCCAGGCGCCGACGGTGATGTGCCAGCGCCGCCAAAAGTCGCGCACTGAGGTAGCCAGCGGCAAATGGTCAAAATTGTCATCGACCGGAATTCCGACCCAGGCCGCCAGTCCGTTCGCGAGTTGGTTGTAGCACCATAGCAGGAAGTAGATTTGAACGGGCACGAGATAAATCAGTGCCAGCAGGTCATTAGTGGTGTATTGCTGCGGAGCGCTGAAGAAGTCGATTTCGCCCTGGCGACTGGGCATGTTCCTGATGGTAATCGCCAAGCCGACCAGGCCGAGCAGCAGCAGGCCGGCGCGGCGTCCGACGGTCGCCCAATCCACTCGTTGTGCCGGAGCCCAGGCGTCAAAGCGCTTCAGGAAGCTTTCGCGCGTCAGCACAGGACCGAGGCGCATACAAGGCGGATACAGAATCCAACAGATGGTGTCCGCCAAACGAAGCGGTTGACTTGGATTTTCCGCCCAGTGCCGGCCCCAGGCAATGAACCGCAGCAGGAAATACGCGAATCCGATGTTGTGCAGCAGCGGCATGCGCGCCGGTTCCCAGCCGTACCAGGCCGCGCTCGGAATCCACCAGGCCGGTAGCACCAGCGCGTGCAGGCCGAGCCAGACCAGGGCAACGGCGCCGCGCCGCTGCAATCGGCCCGTTTGCCGCAAGTAACCAGTTACCATTACCCAGGCCGCGCCGGTGGCGACCGCGCCCAGGAAGATCAGGGTCGCAATCGGACCAAGTGTCCAGATGAGCCAGAGCAGGCTGAAGCCGACGATGGCCGTGCGCGGCCGCCGACGACCAACGATTCGCACCAGCGGCGCCAACCAGACAAACAGCAGCAAGCCGTACGGGCCGGCGGCGATTTCGAACGGGGTGAGCGGCTGGCTCGTTGGCGCCAGTAGCGGATTAAACAGTCGTGGCGCCTGGAGGAACTCGTTCAAGGCAGAACAGTCACGGTGGATTCGCCGGGCAGCATGAGCTTATACAGGAACTCCACGTCTTCGTTCAGCATTCGCACGCAACCCATGGAGGCCGCCTGGCCGATGGATTCGGGCTCGATCGTGCCGTGCATGCCGTAGCCGGTATGGCCGACGGCGTCGCCCGATACGCCCTCGAGGCCGATCCAGTAGTTGCCGAGCGGGTTCTCGGGATCGTCCGGCGGGATGATGCGTTTTATTTCGGCCGAAGCGGGCGGATAGTATGTCGGGCGTTCGAGCCGGTCTTTCACTTTCCAAACGCCTTCGGGCGTGCCCTGGTCGGCGCCGAGGCCGACGCGGTAGCTGCGGACGTAGAGATCCTGCAGATAGACGTCCATGCGGAACTCTGACTTCGAGATTTTCACGTGGAAGGGGCCGCGCAGAACCTTGAGCTTCTGCTCGGCGCGCATTTTCGTCGCGTCCTGAATGCCGTTGATGTACATGAGGATTTCGGCGGGGACTTTGTAGTCGCGGCTGAGGTTCACCAGGCGGTCACCCGATTGCACCGTGTACGTGTCGGCCAACGGGTCGCCGGGCAGGCTGCGGCGCGAGAAGATCGAATCATCGGCAATTTTCGCGAGCCGGCGGCGAACTTCGGCTTGCTCGTTTCGCGGAAGTGGCTGAGCCAGCAACGCGTTCAACGCATGGCGGGCTTCGATGATCTTCCCATCGGCCAACAGCTTGAGCGCCGCATCAATCCTGGCATTGCCGGTAGCGCCCTGGTCGCCGGCGGGCGCGGCATCCGGAGTAGTCCTGTCGGCAGCCGCGGGCTTGTCAGCAGGCGGCGTTTCGGCGGCGCTGACATCGCTGGGCGATTGTTCGGCTGGGCCGCTTGGCGGCGCGACCGGTTTGAGAGCACCGGGGCGCGGACCGGCCTCGCCTTCGACAATCATTGCTACGGCGGGATCAGCGGCGGGCTCTGGCTTAGCTGCCGCCAATTCGGTGGACGTCTCGCCCCCACCGAGGCGTGGCCTGAGCGGCTTGTCGCGGGCGGCCAGTTCGTCGAGCGTCGGCACGCGTGGGTTCTCCCAGTGCGCGTCTTCGTCCTCAGTCGCGATGATCGGCAC